>URUQ01000045.1 GCA_900551145.1 uncultured Eubacteriales bacterium | reverse complement strand
TGCCACTGCGCTTTGTGCGCCGGCTACGCAACAACACGGCGCAGTCGCTTGTACTTATCGTCAAGCTTGGCGCTCGATGCGGTCGGCGCCTTGCGCCTCCACACTCCAAATAGACACATTCCGTTAATAGGTTTCAGTCTCCCCCCCTCAAAAATCATAGTAAGAGCGCGATAAATCGATGCATAACGCGAAAGCACCCCAAGAGCGGCAATCCTAACGTACTTGTGCGTACGTGAATTGACGCGCTTGGGGTGCTGACAAAGTTAGGCGCGATTTAGCGCGGTCTTACTTGATCTCTTTATTTGCGACTTCGAGCAAAGCCTTGGCCACAAACTCCTCCACCGTCATAGTGCCGAGATCGCCTTCCGTGCGGTGACGTACGGAAATGAGGTTTTGCTCCGCTTCTTTATCGCCGATGACGATGACGTAAGGCACTTTGTCGAGTTGTGCTTCACGGATCTTCTTGCCGAGTTTTTCACTGCGGACGTCCGCTTCTGCACGCAAGCCGAGATCGAAGAGTCTGTTGCGCACTTCTTTCACCTTGTCGACCGTGCGGTCTGTGAGTGAAAGCACACGCACCTGCTCCGGTGCAAGCCACATCGGGAATGCTCCGTTGTACTTTTCGATAAGCATTGCAAGCGTACGCTCGTAGCAACCGATTGAAGATCTGTGAATGATGAGCGGGCGAGCCTTTTCGCCATTCTCGTCAATGTAAATCATATCGAAACGCGTTGCGAGCGAGAAGTCGATTTGAACCGTGAACAAAGTATCTTCTTTGCCGTGTACGTTTTTGCCTTGGACGTCGAGTTTCGGGCCGTAGAACGCCGCTTCACCCCACGCTTCGGTGTAATCGATGTGCAAGTCGTTGAGGATTTGTTGCATAGTGCTTTCGACCTTCTCCCAATCCTCCGCAGTGCCGACGTATTTGTCCGCGTCCTTCGGATCCCAGCGAGAGAAACGATAACTTACGTCGTCTTGCAAACCGAGAATACCGATGAGGTATTTGATGAGGTCAACCGCGCCTTGGAACTCTTGTTCGAGTTGGTCAGGCGTGCAAACGATGTGACCGTCCGAAAGCGTGAATTGACGGATTCTGGTAAGGCCGTGCATTTCACCGCTCGCTTCTTTTCGGAATTCGATTGCGGTTTCGGCGTATCTGACGGGCAAGTCACGATAGCTTTTGAGTCCGTTCTTATAGATGGTGAACTGGAAGGGGCAAGTCATAGGACGCAAGCACAAAATCTCGTCATCCACGTCCTCGTCGCCGATATAGAACATCTTGTCTTTGTAGTGATCCCAGTGTCCCGACGTGATAAAGAGATTGTTCTTGGTCATAATCGGGGTTTTGGTGAGGAGATATCCTCTCTTTTGCTCCTCGTCCTCGACGAAACGTTGCATAATCTGAATAATGCGCGCGCCCTTGGGCATAATGAGCGGAAGTCCTTGACCGATGTTTTCGTCAGTCATAAACAAGCCGAGTTCTCTGCCGACTTTGTTATGGTCGCGAGATTTTGCCTCTTCGAGTTTTTGGATATATTCGTCAAGATCAGCCTTTTTGTCAAAGCAAGTGCCGTAAATACGGGTGAGCATCTTGTTCTTCTCGTTTCCGCGCCAGTAAGCACCGGTGAGAGACGTGAGCTTGAATGCTTTGATTTTGCCTGTCGAAGTGAGGTGCGGTCCGCTGCAAAGGTCGATAAAATCACCTTGTTGATAGAAGGAAATATCTTCTCCCTCGGGGATATCCGCAAGAAGTTCCGCCTTGTAGGTTTGTTTCATCTTGGTGATCGTCTTCTCTGCTTCGCTACGTGTGCAAACGATGCGAGTGATGGGAAGATTTGCCTTGATGATGCTCTTCATTTCCGCTTCGATTTTCTCAAAATCCGCTTGCGTGATGGGTGTCTTGAAATCAAAATCGTAATAGAATCCGTTGTCGATTGCAGGTCCTATTGCCAATTGAACCGTCGGATAAATGTTCTTGACTGCTTGTGCCAAAATGTGAGCGCAAGTGTGACGATACACGCGCTTTCCTTCGTCATCGGCAAACGTAAACACCTCGAAATTGCAGTCTTTGTCAACGATGGTGTCCATAGAAGCGAGTTGCCCGTCAATCTTGCATACGATTGCCGCTCTTGCGAGTCCCTCGCTGATTTGCTTTGTCACGTCGAGTGCGCTCATCGCACCGTCAAATGACATTTTGCTACCGTCTTTAAGTGTAAGTTGCATATTACCTCCGCGCAATCAGCCCTACTTAATGCTGTACGCGCAATATTATTTTCCACTTTCGTGGTGTGAATATTATAATATCAAGCGTATATAAAGTCAATTCAATTATGCTCGACGATTTGCAATTTTATTTGCCTTTGAAAAATTCTCTAAAACAAAAACGAGAAAACGCCCCGAAATCGAGGCGTTTATCGAGGCGTTTTTGGTTGAATTTTGTTATTTGCATTGCCTTTGCGCAATTGCGATAATTTGCAAAAGCAACCGGTTAGAATATCCGTTAGGCTTTGATGACGAAGCTCAAATCGTGATACTTGCCCGGCAAAATCTTGTATCTCTTCTTGGTGCAAGCAAGTGCGGGGACGTCACCGCCCACTCCGCGTTGTGCGCCGTCGATATAAAGCTCTATCACGTCACCGTGTTTGAGTTCGTGAGCGTGTTTTGCCTCTTCGAGAGCTTCTTGCGTATAATCGTGCACGCTGAATTCAAAGGGTTTGTCCGTTGCAACGACTTCGATGCCGTCTTCACCGCCCACTTTCACCCAACGAGTGTCGCAGTGGTTGCCGTTTTCTTGCGGTACGAGATAATTATGCTCGAAGTCGGCGATTTTACCTTCGTACACTCCGAGCGGAGCGGACGCTTTTCTGTCGCAATAGTTCTCGTGAGGTCCTCTGCCGTAGAACGCGACGTCGTCCGTCGTGGCAAGTCCCATTCTAAAACCATATCTGGGCAAACTGAACCAATCGTTTTTGACCTTCATCGACACTTTGATGCCGTCTTCGCTTGCTTCGTAGACGGTTTTGAGCACGGAAAGTTGAGGCATGCAAGACCACTCGATTTGTACGGATTTGTCCGTAAGCACCATATTGGACTTAACAAGATGTTCTTTGCACCCCTTGAAGAAAAGTTTTCCGAACAATCTCTTGACGATGCCCGGGAGTTGCGGAGAGATGTCGTTGTCGATAGGCGCGCGCCAGAAGTTGGGAATAATCGGCGAGGCAAGTTTTTCTTTGCCGTCTACGACTATCGAGGTTATGCAACCGCTGTTCTTGGACACGATTGCACGCATTTTTCCGCATTCTAACACTATCTTCCCGTCTTCGTTGAATACGGTTTTGCCTTGCGGTTCTTCGTATTTTGCGGGGATAAAACCTGTCAAATCGAGTTGTTCGCGCGCGATTATATCACCCTTTTCAAAGACGTCAAAAGCGTCCTTGACCACGCAATAGCAATTGATTGCCTTTTCTTTGCCGTCGGCTTTGACGTCAAACGGCATATCGACACTCGTCTTGCCGTAAGGCTCGACTGACGGCATATCAGCGGTTTTCGTATCGACTACGACGCCGTTTTCAAGCAAATCGAAGCGCATTTCAAAGCGGTTGAGATTGGTGAACATATACTCGTTTTCAATCTCGATTTTTCCGTTTTTGAGTGCGAATTGCACTTGTTGATACACCTTTCCTACTTCGTAGAATGCGGGATTCGGGCTTCTGTCCGCTCTGACGATACCGTTGAATGCGAAAGTGCCGTCGTTGGGTTTGTCCCCCCAGTCTCCGCCGTAAGTATACTCTATCGTACCGTCCGCACCGACTCTCTTGATTGATTGGTCGGCAAAGTCCCATATATAACCACCGCAAAGTCTGTCGTTTTTGCGGAAGTGCTTCCAGTAGTCCTCGAAGTTGCCGAGGCTGTTGCCCATACAGTGTGCGTATTCACATTGAATAAACGGCTTGTTTTTGTACATTTTGGGCGTCAGTAAATGCCCGAGAGGTGCCCACAACGCCATTGAATGAATATGGAGTTTGTTATTGGCGATCTCTTCCATTTGCTCTTCCTTGGTGTACATCTCGCTCATAATGTCCGTAGTTTTGACGTATGCGTCTGGCTCGTAGTGTATGGGACGAGTGGTATCGAGTTCGAGCGCGGCTTTCTTCATTGCGGGGAACGCTTTTCCGTTTCCGCTCTCGTTGCCGAGCGACCAAAAGAGTATACAAGCGTGGTTACGATAGGTTCTGACCATATTTCTCATACGCCAGCAAACTTGCTCCGTCCAACGTTTGTTGGAGCGAGGAACACGCGTTGCCAAGCCGTGAGTTTCGAGGTTGTTTTCACACATCACCATTATGCCGTACTTGTCGCACAAATCATAAAAATGTCTGCTGTTGGGATAGTGTGAGGTGCGGATACTGTTGACGTTATTCTTTTTGAGAAGAAGGATATCCTTTTCGGTGTATTCCTTTGGCACTGCGTGACCGAAATCGGGGTGAAACTCGTGACGGTTGACGCCTCTAATTTTGAGTTTTTTGCCGTTGAGGGTTATGTACGGTTGCTTTCCGTCAACAGACGGCACGATTGCAACTTGTCTGAAACCGAAGTTTAATTCTCTTCTGTCGTGGAAAATAGTTTTGCCCTTTTCCGTGGACGTGAAAGTGAGTCTAATCTTGTAGAGATAGGGGTCTTCGCTGCTCCAAAGATGCGGATTTTGTATATTTTCCGTTATCTTGATGGGGATAGTTTCGTCCTCGTCGAGACCGAGTACTGCAAAGTTTCCGCTCGATACGACGTTGCCGCCGACGTCGATAACTTCCACTTTTACGTCGGCATCTTCGATTTCCACGTTCTTGGAACAATACACGCTCGTATCAATCAAAAGTTTGGCTTTGGACATATCCTCGTTGAACTCGGCACGCGCGTACACGTCTTCGATTCGCACGCTCGGCAAGAAAATAAGGTTGACGTCACGGAAAAGTCCCGAAATGCGCCACATATCTTGGTCTTCGAGATAACTGCCCGTCGTGTAGCGATAAACGACGATTTTCACCTCGTTTTCACCCACTTTCACGAACGGCGTGATATCGTACTCTTGATAATCGAAGGTGTCTTCGCTGTATCCGACGAAACTTCCGTTGACGTAAAGCTCCGCACCGCTGTTTGCGGCAAAATTGATGCGAATACTGCCCTCCACCTTGTCCACGGTGAACGTACGACGATATACGCCGCAATTGTTTTCGTCTGCGTTGATACGGGGTTTACCGCTCGTTGCGATTGGGTGCGGATAACTTATGTTGGAATAAATAGGCTTGCCGTAGCCTTTGAGTTGCCAGTTTGACGGAACTTCTATTTTGTCCCACTCCGTCGGATTGATATCGAGCATACTTGCCGACATATAGTATTTGAAGTCCCACTCTCCGTTGAGCAAGACCGTCTTTTGATTGCCGTTTTCGTCAAGAGGGAAACCAGCGCCGTGTTTTGGCGCGACGTTTATGCAATATACATCGGGATTGTTGTAACAATTCTTCATATTTCTCTCCTACCTTTTGTAAAAATCTCGTTATTTTTTCTCCGCTACGTAAAGAATACGACGACAATTGGGACACTCCGCCACGTCGCCGACGCTACGAAGTTTGGACTTGGTGTTGTTGTCAAGTTCCATTCTGCAACGACCGCAAATCTCGTGTTCGCTGTCGTACGGCACAAACGCAGGCATCTTCTTTGCCGTGCGCAACGATAGGTATGCGTTCATAATCTTTTCGGGGATTTCACCTTTGAGCGCGGAAAGTTGCGCTTTGATTTGCACCACTTGCGGTTGCAAATTCTTCATAAACGCGTCATACTCCGCCTTTGCCGCCTTGTATACGTCGCTTGCCTTTACGCCGATATCCCACGTCTTTTTGTAGTTGTCGTTGACTTGGTCTATTTTGGTTGAAGTGGAATTTGCTTCCTTTTCGAGCGAGTTTATTTTGTCCGCAATGCTTGCCACCATTTTGAGATAGTGGTCCGCTTCCGTTGCGTCTTGAACGTCGTCCAAAATACCGTCAAATTCGTCGAGTTCGGCTTTGAGGGCGTCGATTTTTTCTTTCATAGAGGTATAACCGGCAAGAAGTTCCGCTGCGTCGTTTTTGAGCTTTCCGATAGTTTCGGTTGCTCCGTCAAGACGAGATTTCGCCATTGCGAGATTTTGTCTTTCGCTGCTTTTGAGCACTTCATTTTCAAGCGAAATGAGTTCTTGGTCGATTTTTTGATATTCGAGTATCTTGTCAATATTCATTGTATCCTCCGACTGTCTTAAAAGGACAGTTCTGTTTTGCTTTTATGATTTTCACTCCGAGAGGAGCGAGGATTTTTTCAAATAAGTTTTCTACGATAATCTCGCTGTGATAATGCGAGAATTCCACAATCGGGAAATCGTCGTTTTCGGACGCTACGTAGAGATGGTGTTTGAAGTCGCCCGTGACAAACACGTCCGCAACGCCTCTTGCGTGATCATACGCACTGTCTCCCGCACCGCCTCCGCAAATACATAGCATTTTGCGTATAGTCTTATCGTCGTCACCCGTGTATTTGACAGAGTCGTCTTTTAAGGTGTTTGCAACGTGCTTTGCAAAGTTTTTAAGCGTCGTCTCGTCAACGTCGCAAAGTACGCCTACGCCGTCCGCCACGAGATTTTGTCCGCCGAGAAGTTTTGCAAGCGTTACGCAAAGTCCTTCTTCGCACTCGTCAAGATTTGTGTGTGCGCTATAAACGGTAAGTCCGTTTTTGAGCACGTCTTTTATAATCTCGCCTTTTGACTCGTCGGTGTCAATGCTCTTTATTGCCGTAAAGAAAAACGGGTGATGCGTGAGGATGAGATTGCAACGGTTTTCGATTGCTTGCTTTACGACGTCTTTGGTAAGGTCGAGTGCAACGATAACACCGGTGCACTCGTCGTTAAACGAACCTATCATAAGACCGGGATTATCCCACGGCTCTGCCAACGTTTTGGGAGCAAACTGCTCTATTGCGTCGATGATTTGTCTGTTTTTCATATCTTTCCTATTTTTCAAAAAAGCGGTTTTATAAGCCGTTTTTGTATGTATCAAGTATTGATTGTCTTGTCAAGTGCGTCTTTCAAAGCGTCAATCTTGTCTTTTAGTTCGCTTGCCGACGGATTGTTTCGATAGATGTTTTCAAGGTTTTGGATATCCTTTTTCGCAAACGCCGAAAAGTTTGGATTAGTCTTGAAAAACGCGCCGTACTTTATCTGCTCTTCATCGAGCTTGCTCTCGCCTTTTTGCGTTTTGATAATCGTGTAGACCTTGCCCGCAGCTTCGAGCAAATCGTCGTAAACTATCGTATGACGAGAGAGTATAATCTCTCTTCTCACCTTTTCGGGGTGAGTGTTGGGAGAGAGCAAAAAGTGTTGAAAGGTCTTGCCCTCAACGCGTGCGCGCGACAATATATTTGCTATCACGTCACCGCCTAGCCCCGCGATTATCACGGTGTCGACTTCTTCGCTTTCCACGCACCCGAGTCCGTCACCGAGCCTTGCGCTCATAATATCCGAGACGCCGTTTTCTTTGGCAAGTTCCTCCGCTTTGGCAAGAGAAGGTGCGCTTATATCCGTTGCGATGACTTCGCTTGCCCTGTCCGTGCTTACGAGATAGTAGCCGAGTTTGCCGTGGTCGCACCCCACGTCCGCCACTTTGCCGTAATCGACGAGATTTGCGATAGACGTCAGTCTTTGGTCAAGTCGTATGGGCATCAGTCAAAATCTTTGAGTTTTTTGATGCGGTTGGGATGGCGCAATTTGCGCAGTGCCTTTGCCTCGATTTGACGGATACGCTCACGAGTGACGTTAAATTCTTTGCCTACTTCTTCGAGCGTTCTTGGGTGCGAATCGTCAAGACCGTATCTCAATCTCAACACTTTTTCCTCACGCGGAGTGAGAGTGTTGAGCACTTGGATAAGTTGCTCTTTGAGCATATTGCTTTCCGCAACGTCGCTTGGTGAAAGAGCACCAGTATCCTCGATGAAATCTCCGAGGTGGCTGTCCTCTTCCTCACCGATAGGCGTTTCGAGAGAGACAGGATCTTGTGCTATTTTTTGTATCTCACGCACGCGCTCTACCGAGCAACCGAGATGTTGCGCAATCTCTTCAGCGGACGGTTCTCTGCCCAGTTGTTGCAGAAGTTGACGCGTTGCACGCACTTGTTTGTTGATGGTTTCCACCATATGCACGGGGATACGAATAGTCCTTGCTTGGTCGGCAATTGCACGAGTGATTGCTTGTCTAATCCACCACGTTGCGTACGTCGAGAACTTGAAGCCCTTGGTGTAATCGAATTTTTCAACCGCTTTCATAAGGCCGAGGTTGCCCTCTTGTATCAAGTCGAGAAATTGCATGCCTCTGCCAACGTAGCGTTTTGCGATAGATACGACAAGACGGAGGTTTGCTTCGCTTAGCAAATGCTTTGCCTCTTCGTCACCCTCTTTCATTCTCTTGGCAAGTTCAATTTCTTGTTCACCCGTCAAGAGGGGCACTTTACCGATGTCCTTGAGGTAGATTTTGACCGAGTCGTCAACACTGCTGTCGATGATTTTGTCAAGCGAGATATCGTCGTCCTCAATCGTCTCTTCAACCTTGATGTTTTCCGCTTGCAAAGCATTGAACACCACTTCCATATCTTCGGCGGTTGCGTTGAGATGTTCGAGTTTTGCCATTATCTCGTCTTCACTCACCGAGCCTTTGCTCTTTCCCAAAGCGACGATTTTGTCAATCTCTTGTTTCAAAAGTTGTTCTCTGTCCACGTTGTCCTCCTATGTGAATCAAAGTTTATCTTCAATTGATTTGGATTTTAATTTTTTGGTCAATGCGGAAATTTCCACAAGACACGCTTTTTTCTCGGCAGAATCCGAGAGAGTATTGAATCTTTCTTTTGCTTCGTCGAGTTTTTGCGATATACTCTCGTTGGCAAGCGCAAGCAAACAATCGTTGTAATAGTCCGCTTCGCGACCTTTGTCCGAGAAGTGCAAATTGATACCCAAAACGCAATTTACTTCCTCGTCGTCATATCCCAAAACGTCGTACATTTTGCTTATGCTCGCTTGCTTTTCCGGCTCGGATAGGACGAAATCGAAAATCTTTTTGTGCGTATCGTTTGCAAGCCATTCTCTCTTGACTTTGCCGAGATCGGTATACACCTCGTTGTTTAGAAGTCTGTTGACGATAAATCTCGAAGCGCGCAAATTCTTTGCTTGTTTTTCCTCGACGTTTTCCTTGACGGGTTCTTCTCTTTTAGGACGAACGGTGCCGATTTCCGCAGTGAGAGTCGATACCGACACCTTGCTGAGTTTTGACACAACCGCCATATAAACTTCTCTTTCCGCTTTGTTATCTATGCCTTTTAGCACATTGAGTGCGGATTGCACGTATTTTGCTCTGCCGTTGACCGAGCCGAGATCGTTTGCGTCAGCGCAAAGCTTGAGCTTGTACTCAACGACCGGCAACGCCTCGCTCACGTGCTTCATAAAGCCTTCGTAGCCCTCGTCGCGTACGGTTTCGTCGGGGTCTTTTCCGTCGTCCAAAGACACGACCTTTACGTTTTGAATATACTGTGAAAGCTGTCTCTTATACACATCTCCGAGCCCACGAGACGGACTCCTATCTCG
>URUQ01000044.1 GCA_900551145.1 uncultured Eubacteriales bacterium | reverse complement strand
TATGTGTCAAGTTATCTCGCAGAGATAAGTGACACGTGTTTAGCATTCGGCGCAAAGAAAGAATTAATTAATAATTCTATACATACTTTCCGCGCTCTGCTTGGTTTGATGCTCGTCGATAGATAACACCTCGAATGACATCGAATTGTTGCCGAACGTGACGGTGACGACGTCACCGACTTTCACCTCTTTTGCGGGTTTGACGGCTTTGCCGTTGATTTCGATACGACCGCCGTCGCACGCTTCTTGCGCAACGGTGCGCCTTTTGATAACTCTCGATACTTTCAAAAACTTGTCTATTCTCATAATCTTATTATACAATTATCGTCCGCATTTTGCAATAATTAACTGTCGTTCCGAGTCGAGGATAAAAAAATGAGCGGAATTTTGCGAAAAACACCTCAAAAATACCCCAAAATTTGTTGATTTTATATGCGTGTCGCACTTGACAGTCTTGATTTTTCAATATATAATAGAAAACTGCGCAATAATGCGAAATCCTACCCCTAAAACAGTGCGTTTTTGGGGGTAGGGGGTTATAATTACATAGTTGTAGAGTGATTTTCCCCGCAAAAAAGCGCAGATTTTGGAAAAAGACGGGAGGCTGTGAAAAATATTTTTCGCAGATTTTCAAAAAAATTTTTCAAGATCGAAAAAACGGCAATTTTTTTAAGGAGTGAATGTATGTCCCAAAGAATTCACAATCAAATGTACGGAACGACGGAAAGACGCGACTTCTCTCAAATCAAAGACGTCTTGCCCATTCCGTATCTCATTGAGGTGCAAAAGAATTCCTACGCCAATTTCATTGACGCCGGCATCACGGAAGTTTTCAAAGATTATTCTCCGATCGTTGACTTCTCCGGCAGATTGAAACTCGAATTTTTGTCCCACAGATTTGACGGCGAACCCAAGTACAGCGTCAAAGAGTGCAAAGATCGCGACACGACGTATGCTATTCCTCTCAAGGTGAAGGCTCGCCTCACCAACAACGAAACCGGTGAAGTGACCGAGCAGGAAGTGTTTATGGGTGATTTCCCGCTTATGACAGACTCCGGCTCTTTCGTCATCAACGGTGCAGAGCGCGTCATCGTATCCCAGCTTGTAAGAAGCCCGGGTGTGTACAACGACAAAGTGCTTGACAAGAACGGCGTTCCTCGTTACGCAACGACGGTCATCCCCAACCGCGGTGCTTGGCTCGAATACGAACAAGATTCCAACGACGTTCAATGGGTGCACGTTGACAGAACCAGAAAGATTACGGCAACGACGCTTTTGCGCGCACTCGGTTACGGCACGGACGAGGAAATCATCGATTTGTTCGGCGGTGACGAGATGATAGTCAAGACTTGCGAGAAAGACGCTCAATGCAAGAACGAGGAGCAAGGCAAAATCGATTTGTTCCGTCGTTTGCGTCCGGGTGAAGTTCCCACGGTGGAAGGCGCAACCATCCTCATTCACAACACGTTCTACGATTACAAAAGATATGACCTTGCAAGAGTGGGACGCTACAAATACAATAAGAAGCTCGCGCTCGCAACGCGTATTGCAGGCTACACGCTCGCAGAAGACGTCGTAAGCAACGTCACGGGCGAAATCCTTGCTCAAAAGGGTGAAGTGGTCAGTGAAGAAAAAGGTCGCGAGATCCAAAACAACGCAGTCAACGTGGTATGGCTTGCATACACCGACCACGACGGCAAAGAAAAGAAGTTCAAAGTCATCGGCAACAACACCGTAGACCTCGACGCTTTCGTAGATTGCAACCCGCGTGAACTCGGTATCCTCGAAAAGGTCTATTATCCCAACCTCAAAAAGCTTATGGACGAGTTCGGCGCAAACAAAGACGAGTTGCTTCTTGCCATTCGTTCTTCCGTGGACGAGCTCGTGTACAAGCACATCACGCTTGACGACATCGTTGCAATCGAGGACTACAACCTCGGCTTGCGTTACGGTTTCGGCACTTGCGACGATATCGACCATCTCTCGAACCGTCGTGTTCGCGCGGTAGGCGAATTGCTCCAAAACCAATTCCGCATCGGTATCTCTCGTCTGGAAAGGGTCATCAAAGAAAGAATGGCGTCCGCACAGGAGAATGCGGATATCACTCCTCAAACGCTTATAAATATTCGTCCCGTTACGAGTGCGATAAAAGAATTCTTCGGTTCTTCGCAACTTTCGCAATTTATGGATCAACCCAACCCGATTGCAGAGCTTACGCACAAACGTAAACTTTCCGCACTCGGTCCTGGCGGTCTCAACAGAGAGCGCGCAAGTTTCGAAGTCCGCGACGTTCACCACTCACACTACGGCCGTATGTGCCCGATTGAGACGCCTGAAGGTCAAAACATCGGTCTTATCACTTCATTGTCCTCTTACGCAAAGGTCAACGAGTACGGTTTCATCGAGACTCCGTACCGCAAGATCGACAAAGCGACGGGCGTCGTAACAGACGAAGTCGTATATATGGCGGCGGACGAAGAAGACAAATACGTCATCGCACAAGCCAACGAACCGCTTGACGAAAACAGCAGATTCGTTCGCAATCGTGTCAACTGCCGTATTCAAAAGGACATCCGTGAAGTTCCGAAAGAGAGAGCGGACTATATGGACGTCAACCCCAAACAACTTATCTCCATCGCAACGGCGCTTATCCCGTTCCTCGAAAACGACGATACCAACCGTGCGTTGATGGGCTCCAACATGCAACGTCAGGCAGTCCCGCTTTTGAGACCGCAAGCCCCGATGATTGCAACGGGCGTCGAGCATAAGATTGCTTACGACTCCGGTGTTTTGAAGATTGCAAAACGCGACGGTTTCGTAAAATACGTCGATAGCAACAAGATAGTCGTTGAGTGCGCGGACGGCACTACGGACGAATATGTCCTCAGCAAGTTCGAGCGTTCCAACCAATCCACTTGCATCAACCAACATCCCATTGTCAACAAGGGTGACAAGGTCGTGGCGGCAAAGTACGACGAGAAAGGCAATATGATCAGTGAAGGCACGGTCCTTGCCGACGGTCCTGCAACCGATCACGGCGAGCTTGCTCTCGGCAGAAATATGCTTATCGGCTTTATGTCCTGGGAAGGTTACAACTACGAAGACGCAGTCCTTATCAGTGAAGAACTCGTCCGTGACGACCTCTACACGTCAATTCACATCGAAGAGTACGAAATCGAGTGCAGAGACACCAAACTCGGTGACGAACAAATCACCAGAGATATCCCCAACCTCAGCGACGAAGTCCTCAAAAACCTTGACGAAGACGGCATCGTAATGGTAGGTGCGGAGGTCAAGCCCGGTGATATCCTCGTCGGTAAAGTTACTCCGAAGGGTGAGACGGAGCTCACGCCCGAAGAAAGATTGCTCCGCGCAATCTTCGGTGAGAAGGCAAGAGAAGTGCGTGACACGTCCTTGCGCGTTCCCAACGGAGAAAGCGGTATCGTAGTAGACGTCAAGATCTTTACGAGAAAGAATAAAGACGAACTCGCACCCGGCGTCAATAAACTCGTCCGCGTATACATCGCACAAAAGAGAAAAATCTCCGTCGGCGACAAGATGGCGGGACGTCACGGCAACAAGGGCGTCGTGTCCAGAGTTCTCCCCAAAGAAGATATGCCTTTTATGGCAGACGGCACACCGCTTCAAATCGTGCTCAACCCGTTGGGCGTTCCGAGCCGTATGAATATCGGACAAGTTCTCGAAGTTCACCTCGGTCTCATCGCTCATATGCTTGACTGGAAAGTCGCAACGCCTGTTTTCGACGGCGCAAACGAGCAAGACATCAAAGCGTTGTTCCAACAATGCGGACTCGTCAACGAAGACGGTGAAGTAGACGGCAAAATCCAACTTTACGACGGCAGAACGGGCGAACCGTTTGAAAACCGCGCAACGGTCGGCTATATGTACTACCTCAAACTGCATCACCTCGTAGACGACAAGATCCACGCAAGAAGCACGGGCCCGTACAGCGTAGTTACGCAACAACCTCTCGGCGGCAAGGCACAATTCGGCGGACAACGTTTCGGCGAAATGGAAGTCTGGGCGCTCGAAGCGTACGGCGCGGCAAACGTCTTGCAAGAGATTTTGACAGTCAAGTCGGACGACGTGGTCGGACGTGTCAAGACGTACGAATCCATCGTCAAGGGTAGCAACGTTTCAGAGCCCGGTATTCCCGAATCCTTCAAGGTTCTCGTCAAAGAGTTGCAAGCACTTGCACTCGACGTCAAGATCCTCACCGAGGACAGAGACGAAGTCAAGCTGCGCGATTACTCCGACGAGGAAATGGAATTTGACAACGCGTTGGCAAAGAAACACGACGATCTCAAAGAAATCGACCTTATGGCAGACGAGAACATCTTTGCAAACTTCGGCGCAGACGAAAAGGCCGACACCGATACGAGTTTGTTTGACACCGACGACGATGACGAGAGCATTTTCAGTGCGCTCACCGAGGGAACGCCCGATACGGACGACATCTTCGGTAACAACTCCGACGAAGAGTAATAGGAGGACGACAATATGTACGAACTCAGCAATTTCGATGCAATTCAAATCGGCATAGCCTCACCCGAAAAGATCAGAGAATGGTCTTATGGTGAGGTCACCAAGCCGGAAACTATAAACTATCGTACGCAAAAACCCGAAAAAGACGGTCTTTTCTGCGAGAGAATATTCGGGCCTACGCGTGACTGGGAATGCCACTGCGGAAGATATAAGAGAATCCGCTACAAAGGCGTCATCTGCGAAAAGTGCGGCGTCGAAGTCACCAAGGCAAAAGTACGTCGTGAGAGAATGGGACATATCGAACTCGCTTGCCCCGTCACTCACATCTGGTATTTGAGAGGCGTACCTTCCAGAATAAGCATTTTGCTCGACGTTTCCCCCAAGGAACTCGAACAAGTCGTTTACTTCGTCTCCTTCATCGTTCTCGACGCGGGCAACGTAAACGAAATCCACAAAAAACAAGTCATCAGTGACAAGGAGTACAGAGATCTCCTTGAAAAATACGACGCAAAAGATTTCAGAGTGGGTATGGGCGCGGAAGCGGTCAAGGAACTCCTTATGGAAGTCGACCTCGACGCAGAGAGCGAACAACTCAAAAACATCATCAACAACTCCGTAGGTCAAAAGCGTCTCAAAGCGGTTAAACGCCTTGAAATCGTGGAAGCGTTCCGTCAATCTGGCAACAAACCCGAATGGATGGTTTTGGACGTTCTTCCCGTTCTTCCTCCCGAATTGCGCCCTATGTTGCAACTCGACGGCGGAAGATTTGCAACGAGCGACCTCAATGATCTCTATCGTAGAGTCATCAACCGCAACAACCGTCTCAAAAAGCTCAAAGAGCTCGGTGCACCGGACATCATCGTAAGAAACGAAAAACGTATGCTTCAAGAAGCCGTTGACGCTCTTATCGACAACGGTCGCAGAGGTAAAGCGGTATCCGGCCCCGGCAACAGAGATCTCAAATCACTCTCCGGTATGCTCCGCGGTAAACAAGGTCGTTTCCGTCAAAACCTTCTCGGTAAACGTGTAGACTACTCCGGTCGTTCGGTTATCGTCGTAGGTCCTGAACTCAAACTCTATCAATGCGGTTTGCCTAAGGAAATGGCTCTTGAACTCTTCAAGCCGTTCATTATGAACAAGCTCGTCGAGCGCAACCTTTGCCACAACATCAAGAGCGCAAAACGCTTCGTTGATACCGGCAAAAACCAAGTGTGGGATATCCTCGAGGAGATTATCAAGGATCACCCCGTGCTTCTCAACCGTGCTCCGACGCTTCACAGACTCGGTATCCAAGCATTCGAGCCCGTGCTTGTAGAGGGTAGAGCAATCAAACTTCACCCGCTTGCTTGCGGCGCGTTCAACGCCGACTTCGACGGCGACCAAATGGCAGTACACGTACCGCTCTCCATCGAAGCACAAGCAGAAGCAAGAATTTTGATGCTTTGCACCAACAATATTCTCAAACTTTCGGACGGTAAACCTATCGTTTCACCGACGCAAGATATGGTCATCGGTTCTTACTATCTTACGATTGTAAAACCGGGCGCAAAGGGCGAGGGCAACTATTACAGTTCTTTCGACGAAGCAATGATGGCTTATCAAGACAAAGACCTCACTCTTCAATCCCTGTGCTATATACGCACCAAAGTCACGCGTGAAGACGGCACGAGCTACAACAAGCTCTTGCACACAACAATCGGTCGTTGCATCTTCAACAACAACATTCCGCAAGACTTGCACTTCGTTGACAGAGAAGACCCCGCAAACGAAGGTCAACTCGAAGTCGAAGGCATCTTGGGCATCAACGCTTGCGTAGACGAAAATCAATTCCGCGCACTCGTTGACTTGTTTAGAAATAGCAACGTCAACTCAGACAC
Organism: uncultured Eubacteriales bacterium; assembly: GCA_900551145.1. Lineage (GTDB taxonomy): Bacteria > Bacillota > Clostridia > Christensenellales > CAG-917 > CAG-475. The sequence goes on along the minus strand of URUQ01000044.1, from coordinate 3,287 downwards.
GTGCGTGCGCGCGCGTTCAATATTGAAGAGAGGCAACGTCTCCGACGATCAAATCGCTCAAATCGCACAAGCGGTCAAAGACGCAGGCGATCTCGATATCGACAATGTCAAGGAATTCAAGCGTGAAATCACCGCACTTCGCGAGAACATTCAAAAGGCTCTCGGCAAGAAGGCAATGGCTATCGGCAAGAAGCAACTCAGTATGATCGTTGACAATTGCTTCAAGTATCACGGCGCAACCGAGACGGCGGCAATGCTCGACAACATCAAAGCACTCGGCTACAAGTATTCCACCATCGGTGCAATCACGGCGTCCGTATTCGATATGCACATCCCCGGCGATAAGAAACAAATTGTTCACGATGCAGAGCAAGAAGTCGTCAAAATCGAAAGACTTCACGCTCGCGGTGTGCTTTCAGACGAAGGCCGTTATAAAGAAATCATCAAGATTTGGAAAGATGCAGCCGACAAGGTTGAGTCCGAACTCAAAAAAGGTCTTGACGACTTCAACCCGATTTGGATGATGGCAAACTCCGGCGCTCGTGGCAGTATGGGACAAATTCGTCAGCTCGCAGGTATGCGTGGCTTGATGGCAGACCCGTCAGGTAGAACAATCGAGCTCCCCGTTCGCTCCTCCTTCCGTGAAGGATTGTCCGTTTTGGAATACTTCATTTCCTCTCACGGCGGAAGAAAAGGTCTTGCGGATACCGCTCTTAAAACGGCTGACTCAGGTTACCTCACCAGACGTCTTGTCGACGTATCTCACTCCGTCATCGTGCGCGAGCAAGATTGCGGAGACACCAAGGGTACGTTCATCACGGCAATCAGAGACGAAAAGAGCGTAATCGAAGCACTTGCAGACCGTATTGCGGGCAGATACACCATCGGTGACGTCGTAAATCCCGAAACAGGAGAAATTATCTGCGACAGCGACACGCTCATCTCTACAGACAAGGCAAAAGAGATCGACAAGATACTCACTTCTTACTGGGAGAAGAACGGCTCCGATATGCATCATCAACCCGGTGTACTCATCCGCTCCATCCTCACTTGCAAGTCCAAAGACGGCGTGTGCGCAAAGTGCTACGGCAAGAATATGGCTTCGGGCAACCCCGTCAAGATCGGTGAAGCAGTCGGTATCATTGCTGCTCAATCAATCGGTGAACCCGGTACACAGCTCACGATGAGAACCTTCCACTCGGGCGGTGTCGCAACGGACGACGATATCACACAAGGTTTGCCGCGTGTCGAAGAATTGTTCGAAGCACGTAACCCGAAAGGTAAAGCAGTCATCACCGAGAACAACGGCGCAGTCCATATCAGCGACGACCGTCGTGAAATCACGGTTACCGGTCCCGACGGCGAGACAAAAGCGTACGCAATCCCGTACAACGCCAACATCTTGGTGCAAGAAGGCGAGATTATCGGCGCAGGCGATCCGCTCACAAAAGGTTCTATCAACCCGCAAGATATGCTTCGTGCAAAGGGCGTCAAGGGAGTTCAAGAGTATATCGCAAAAGAAGTTCAATCCGCTTATCGTACGGCGGGCGTCGAGATCAACGACAAACACGTTGAAGTCATCGTCAGACAAATGCTCCGCAAAGTACGCATAGAGAACCAAGGCGACACCAATATGCTCCCCGGTACGCTCGTTGACTTGCTCGCATACGAAGAAGAAAACGAAAAAGCACTCGAAAACGGCGGTGTGCCCGCAACTGCAAAACGTACGTTGCTCGGTATCACCAAGGCCGCACTTGCAACAGAGTCCTTCTTGTCGGCAGCGTCCTTCCAAGAGACCGCAAAGGTTTTGGCAGAGGCTGCAATCAACAACAAGGTTGACCCGTTGCTCGGACTCAAAGAAAACGTCATTATCGGCAAACTTATTCCGGCAGGTACCGGTATGAAGTGCTACAAGAACGTAACCACCGTTTCCGCATCTCAAACTCAACCCAGAGACGTGGTGGTTGATGAGATAATCGACGAAAATATTGACGAACTATAATGGAAAAGAAATTTTTTACATCTGAAAGCGTGACGGAAGGGCATCCCGATAAGGTATGCGATCAAATCGCAGACGCAATCCTCGACGACATCTTTACGGAAGACAACTCCGCAAGAGTTGCCGTTGAGGTGTGCGCAACGACGGGTATGGTTATGGTGTTCGGGGAAGTTTCCACCAAGCACTATTGCGATATCCCGTCCATTGTGCGCGGTGTCATCAAAGACGTGGGATACAACGACAGTTCACTCGGATTCGACTACAAAACTTGCGCGGTTTTGAGTTCTATCGACGAGCAATCGGCAGATATCGCACTCGGCGTTGACAACGCAACGGACACCGACAACGAAGACGAATTCGACAAGATCGGCGCGGGTGACCAAGGTATGATGTTCGGTTACGCTTGTGACGAGACGGAGTCATTGATGCCGTTGCCTATTACGCTTGCTCACGCGCTTACAAAACGCCTCACCGACGTAAGAAAGAGCGGAGAACTTGCGTGGTTGCGCCCCGACGGAAAGTCACAAGTCACGGTCGAATACATCGACGATGTTCCCGAAAGAGTGGATACCATAGTCGTAAGTTGCCAACACTCCGAAAACGTGAGTATGGAAGAACTCGAAGAGGAAATCATCGACAAAGTTATCAACGTTGCAATTCCTAGCGAGTATATCGACGACGATACCAAGATTTACATCAACCCGACGGGAAGATTCGTCATCGGCGGACCCGCGGGCGACAGCGGTGTTACGGGAAGAAAGATTATCGTAGACACATACGGCGGTTTCTGCCCCCACGGTGGCGGAGCGTTCAGCGGAAAAGACCCCACGAAAGTGGATAGAAGCGCGTCCTATATGGCTCGTTATATTTGCAAAAACCTCGTGGCGGCAGGCGTGTGCAAGAGAGCAGAATTGCAAGTTGCATACGCAATCGGTATGGCGCACCCCGTATCCGTTTACGTCAATACATACGGCACGGGCGTCGTAGACGACGATACGCTTGCAAAAGTGGTGAGAGAAGTGTTTGACTTGCGCCCGAAAGCAATCATCAAGCACTTGCACCTCGATAGACCGATCTACCGCTCCACTTCCAACTACGGCCACTTCGGCAAAGAAGGGTTCTCGTGGGAAGAGACGGACAAGATTGACGAAATCAAACAGGCAGTGTCTAAGTACACATTTTGAAGTACGAAAGAAAACGGTGGGTTTTATTGACCTACCGTTTTTTCTAAAAATGACATAATTTTTGCTCAAAAAATGCGTTTTTTTGAGTAAAAAAGTGATAAGAT
>URUQ01000043.1 GCA_900551145.1 uncultured Eubacteriales bacterium | reverse complement strand
TCAATATGCAATTGATAATTTTTTATCAGAAAATTCATTAAGTAAAAAATGCGCAAATTATCAATTTTTGCTTGCGTATGTACGAAAATTATGCTATTATCACAAAGCAATATCGATTTGCCCTCATGGTCAAGCGGTTCAAGACGTCGCCCTCTCACGGCGGAAACTAGGGTTCGATTCCCTATGGGGGTACCAAACAAAAGACATATCCTTGCGATATGTCTTTTGTTTTATAAGCATTTGATGGGAATCGAACGGGCGGATCAGTGCACAATCCAGCGAATTGTGCACCCGCACCGGCGCGATAGCGCAGACATTTTGTAGATGTACAGAAAACAATCAAGATGTGTGCCTGTGCCGTGCGAGAAATTGGTATATGTCAAGCGGAGCGATTCCCTATAATGAGCAAAAGACAGCAAAACACTTGTGTTTGTGCTGAATTTTGCGAAATTGCAAATTTTTAATTTGCATGGGGGTACCAAACAAAAGACATATCCTTGCGATATGTCTTTTTGTTTTATAAGCATTTGATTGAATCGACCGGGCAAATCGGTGCACAATTGCTTAATTTTTCACATTTCAAAACCACGCACCGCCGAAAAAGCCGATAAGCCCGGCAAGTCCGAGTGCGGATAAAAGCAATATAAAAAAGTTCATATCTTCCCTCCTTTTCACTATATAGTATGCGGATTGAGGCGCAATCTTGACTTGACAATTGCGCCTTATGTGCTATAATCACATCGTCACATCAAATTGAATAAAATCCACAGACTACATATGGCAGTCTTGTTTCCGCATATAATCTGTGGGTTATTTGGTGTGACAACTAAGCGAGAAACAACTGTATGTGTCATCTCGCTGAGATGGCACATTTTTTATTTAGGAGGAAACAAAAATGAAAGAAATCGACCTTGGCTCATATGATGCTATATCGCATTTTGCGATAATAATTCAAGTTATCGCAGCTATCGAAACAGTAGCTGTGATTATTTTAGGTATCATATTAAGTATCGAAGAATACTGGTGGGTATTTATTCCGACATATGGATGCGGAGCGATAATAATATCAACATTTTATACTATTGGAATGCTATTTGCATCATATGCAGGCAACATTTGTAAAATCAAAGAAAGTTTACAAATAATAGCGGGTAAAAGCCACCCACAAGAAACTAACATATTCAAAAATATGAATAGAACTGTTAATGTTGAAAAGAAAACAACCGTTGCGGCGTCAAAAATCCCAGTTGCGGCGTCAAAAACCCCCGTCGCGACATCAAAAACACCCGTTAACTCTTCAAACGCACCTACTACAATCGTTAAAACGACAATCGAATGTCCAAGCTGTTTTGCACAAAACGACATACACGCCCAAAGGTGTAAAGAATGCGGTTGCCCGCTAAAATAAAGGTAGAAAAAGTGCGTCACGAGCGTGGCGCACTTTTTACTTAATTTGTATTATTTTGAGTATCTAACCAATCAAACTGAAATTATTTGGGCTGTTTGATAGTGGTTTTGAAGCCACGGTTGACACGCATTGCATTAAGTATTGCGACGATTGCGACGCCCACGTCGCCGACGACCGCTATCCACATCGAATACGCACCGAGCACACCGCAAGCGGACAGTGCCATAATTGCAATCTTGACCGCGAGCGAACCGACGATATTCTCGTACACGACGCGCATAGTCTTCTTTGCAATACGCTTTGCCGTGGAAATTCCGCTTAAATCGTCTTGCATAAGCACCACGTCGCTTGCCTCTATTGCCGCGTCACTGCCTACACCGCCCATTGCGATGCCGATATCAGAGCGCATAAGCACGGGCGCGTCATTGATACCGTCGCCGACAAAACACAAAACTTCGCCCTTTTTCTTGCTATTCAGTAGGCTTTCGACGTGTTCGACCTTGTTTTGCGGAAGCAAAGACGCCTTATAATCGGTGAGTTGCAACTCGTTTGCAACGCTTGCCGCGATTTGCTCGTTGTCCCCCGTGAGCATAATCGTCTTACATCCCATTTCATTGAGTCGAGCAATTGCTTCTTTGCTTTCGGTCTTGATTTCGTCGGATATGAGCAACGAACCGACGAATTTATCGTTGTGTGCAACGTAAACCACCGTCCCTACATCGTTTTGTTTTTCGTACGGAATTTTGTAGGATTGCATAAGTTTTTCGTTTCCGCAATAAATGACGTCGTCGTCTTTGGACGCGATTACACCAAAGCCCGCAACGTTGGTGAGCGTATAACCGCCCTCTATTTCTTTGTGGTAGTAGTTTACGATAGAGCGAGCAATCGGGTGATTGGAGTCGTTTTCCGCAATGGCAGCAAGACGCAAGATTTCGTCTTTATTCTCTTCGGGCGTAACGGCAGTTACGGCAAAGTTGCCTTTTGTGAGCGTTCCCGTCTTGTCAAATACGAAGATATTTGCTTTGTCGAGCATTTCGAGATAATTCGAGCCTTTTACCAAAATGCCCATTCTCGACGCCGCGCCGATACCCGCAAAGAATGATAGCGGCACGGAAACCACAAGCGCACAAGGACAAGATACTACCAAGAAACTCAATCCTCTATACACCCACGTATACCAATCTTTGGTGACCGCACCGCCGATTACCGCAAGCAAAACTGCCGCCGCAACGACGCTCGGAGTGTAGTATTTTGAAAATTTGGTAATGAAGTTTTCCGCTTTGGATTTGCGTCCCGAAGCGTTTTCAACGAGCTCAAGTATTTTAGAAACGGTCGAATCGTAGAATACTTTTGTCACTTGAACCTCGATTTGCGACGTTAAATTGACACAACCGCTGATTATATCATCTCCCTCGCAAAGTTCTCTGGGAAGGGACTCACCCGTCAACGCCTTGGTGTCGAGTGTGGTATTTCCGCTTACGATTACACCGTCAAGAGGCACTTTTTCACCGGGGTAAACCACGATGACATCGCCAACTTGAACCTCGCTCGGGTCGACTTGCTCCACTACACCGTCCTCACGCTTTACGTTGGCGTAATCGGGGCGAATATCCATAAGCGAGGAAATGGATTTGCGAGATTTGCCCGTTGCGTAACTTTGGAAGAATTCTCCGACCTGATAGAACAACAAGACGGCGCAACCCTCGTCAAATCCTTCTTGACCGAGTTTCATCACGCTTGTATATATGCCGAGTGCAAACGCGCCGAGCGACGCTACGCACATAAGGATATTTTCGTCAAGGACTTGTCCGTGCACGATGTTTCTTCCTGCCTTGAACAATACGTCGTAACCGATGACGACGTACACTGCAAAGTAAAGGAAAAACGGCACGAGCCAACCGTATTCACCGCCCACTGCTCCCGCAATGCCGACCGTTTTGTCAACGATAAGCACAACAAGGAACATTGCAAGGGCGACAATGATTCTTATAAAGTTTTTTCTCTCTTTTCTTGTAAGTTTGATTTTGCTCATAGGTTTGATATGTTTTTCCTTTTCTCGACAGCACACTTAAAAGAGTGCGTCGGAACTCCTCTAAACAGATACCCCCTCTTTCCGGACACTAAATTCAACTTTCCCCCTTCCTCACGGTGTTTCCCCTATTCCGTTCCCCATCTGCACTTCGTTTGAGGGAACCCACGGAACTGCTCCGCAGGGGGACACACTCGGTCTTCGGATAAATAGGTATCATACACTCATTATGCCACGCGCTTTGTGCGCCGCTTCGCAACAACATGGCGCAGTCGCGTGTACAACCGTCAACCTCGACGCTCGACAGGCTCGCCGCCTTGCGGCTCGAGATTCCATCTCCGAAAAAGTATAGACCGTTTACGGGGACGTCTGTCGCAATTAAAGTACTATCGTACAGTCCGGTTCAATCTTGCGACAGACTTTAACGACTTGCTTCATAATGCTATCAAAATTCTCGTCGTTTGCGTCGATGGTCATACGTTGTCCCATAAAATTGACGCTGGCGGAATTGACACCTTCGATTTTTTGAATGGCACATTCCATTTTTGCGGCGCAGTTTGCGCAATCGAGATCTTCAAGTTTGTAAACCTTTTTCATAGCCGATACTCCTTCTCTATCGTTATTTGTCTATCTCACCTAAGTGAGTTCAGTTCTGATTTGATTTGAATAATTGGACGATTGAACAATTATTCAACTATTGACTCTAAAAAATCAGGGGTTTGCGCCCTGTTTTTAAGCAATTATTCTTCGAGGACGTGAGTCAAACCGCATTGCATAATCAACGTCACGTGGTCGTCGTCGAGAGAATATCTCACTTCTTTGCCCTCTTTTGTGCCCTTCACGAGTTTGATTGCGCGAAGAACGCGAAGTTGATGCGAAACCGCCGACGTACTCATACCCACTTTATCCGCAATCTCGCCTACACACATATCCGAAAGTTGCAAGCAAGAAAGTATCTTCACTCTCGTGGGATCTCCGAGCGCCTTGAAGAGTTCTGCCAAAGCGGACACGACCTCGTCGTCGGGCATGGAATAGATATTTGAGTTTTTGTCGTTCGTTTCCATATTTCCTCTCAAACAATTGAACTGTTATTCAATCGTTCATATATAATATATTCCCGTCTATCGCATTTGTCAATGCTTTTATTGCATTTTTTGCATATTATTTGCCAAAAAATTATAGAACAACCACTCACTCTGTCGGCGTTATTTAAAACGAAATGTATTATATCGAACATCGGCGTAAATTTTGTGCTCCGATTGCTTTTTGGTATTGATTTTATTTATAAAATACTATACAATTGTACTGATTATAATTTGTGCGTACGTGTATGTGCGCGCATTAGGAGGAAATATGAGCAATACCAAACTGCACCGTCTGCCGACCGTGCTCGTCGTCGTTCTTGCGATTTTGCTTGCAAGCGTGATGAGTTTCTCGATTATTGACGGCGTATCAAACGCAGAAACGTCCCAAACGGTTGCGAACGAAAGTTCAATCAAAATCGGACATTTCAGCGACATTCACTACTTCCCCGTAGATTACTGCTATCACGACGTCACCAACCCCAACTACGTCACGAGCGACTTCTATAACTCGATGACCGGTGACACCAAACTCGTGCTCGAAAGCGGTATGATACTCGCCCAACAAGTGAAACAATTTATTAAAGACGCCAAAGCAGGTAAAGCCCCTCATTACGTCTTTGCAACGGGCGACCTCAGCAAAAACGGTGAGCATACAGCCTTAATCGACGTCGCAAACGCATTGCGTTATATGCAAAAAGAAGTGAGAAACGTACCCGGTTATGAAGATTTCCAAGTCTTTGCGGCTCCCGGTAACCACGACCTTTACAACGCTTCGGGTGCGCTCTACTCACAAAATAACGGCGAAGGAAGACCTTCCGACGGCGTAAGTGCGGCTCAATTCGCACTTATCTTTGCAGGTCTCGGATATCCCAACGCAAACCTTACCGGTGCAAACGGCGCATTGAATCTCACCGACTATCTTCCCGAAAAATACTGGTCCGGTAGTTTTACCGACGGATATATAGTTTCCGAAAATGCTGAAAATCTCGATATCCATTACTACAATCCCCAACTCGAAGAAATAGCACACGGCAATATCACCGATAAGAGCGAAATACTCAATCGCTATTTCGCAATGGGTGACGACAACAACGTTTTGACTTTTAGCGTTGAAGTATTTGCGGATAAAACAAAGACAACCTCTACCCCGTATTCTTTCTTCGTAGTTGACGCAAGCGACAGAGAGACCGAAGAAGTCGGCTCTTACACGAGAGTAGGTGCGGATGAGTTTGAATGGCTCAAAGCCAACCGTCCCGATACCGTTTATTATCTCGAAAACAACGGACACCTCGAAGATGACGGCTATATCGACACCAACACGCCGTACACTTATAGCGCGTCGGCTATAACGAGCGCGTTCGCATCTGGAAGACAAGTGTACCGCGCAACAGGCAAAAACCACCTCTGTGGCGGTCGCCTCACCGAAGATGTAATCAATTGGATGCAAAATTATTGCAATTCTCAATCGGGCAATAAAACCACTCTCGGCGAAGAAACGATAGTTGCATCTTTCCACCAAAACGCACTTCCGCACTGGGAACAAGAAGATGATATTCTCAAAGACTTCACTCTTTACAACTGGGAATACACCTCAAAGCGTTTGCTCGACATGGGTATCCGTTACGTGCTTACGGGGCATATGCATGCGTCCGACGCAATGTCTTACACGGACGCGCAAGGAAGAACGCTCTATGATTTCCAAACGGGTTCTTGCGTAAGCTACGACTCACCTCGTAGAGATTTGACAATTTCCCGCAAAAACTGTGACGGTAAACTCGGTGAAACTTGCGAATCTCAAATTTTCAGACTCGACAACGTCAGCGACACTCCCTTAAAAAAAGTGCCCAGCTACAACGTTTTCGGCGCAAAAGAATTCAACGAAGAAGCGTTCGACTGGTACAAACAAGTCAAAGCCAACCCCGAATCCACACAACAAGATATTAAAGATGCTTGGAACAACGCAGTCGAAAGCAACCCCGAATACCTTGCGTATATGATCCAATACGACAACGGTATCGGCACTCTCAAATACAACGAATACATCAACAAAGAGATCTATTCTCAACTTCTCGACCGTCTCGTGAGCCACTTCCTCAATCAAGACACGATTGACTCTCTCGTAGGCACGGTCAACAGTTTTGTAGGCAATTTTGCAAACGGTACGGGCTTCGTTACGACGTTTGCACTCGGCATAATCTTCCCCGACATTGCGAAAGCGGACAAAGTTTCGGGTACTATCAACCTCGTTCAATACATTCTCGACACGGTGGTGGGCGGAAAAGACCTCGGTCTCACCTACAAACACAACGGCGTTGAATACGACACGGCACTCGGTCTCGTAAACGCGGTAGTCGGTGAAATTCTTGACTGGTCGTTCGGTGACGAAAGCATCGGCAAGATGAAAGTGCAAGACATCGCGGCGTTTATCCTCACCGCACATACCGCGGGCGTTGAAATCTCTCTCGACGAAACGTACGAATCAATCGATGCCAAATACGACAGAGCGGTTTACGCCGCAAACGAAGCGTACAAAGGCTCTCTCCCCACCAACGCGCTTTATCGCAAACGTATGCTTGCGGCAGTCAAAGATATGAAAGCGCAACTCGAAAGCGGAAAGTTCGTTGAAAACCTTCTCAACGCTTTGCTCAATCCCATATTCGTGGAAGAAGGCTCTTTGCTCAAATCCATCTTGGGATATCACTTCGACTTTGAAAAGGCAGTCGACGCAGGCTACCTCACGCAAGCACAATTCAACAGTTTGAAAAAGGGATTGGGCAGTCTCGGTGAGATTTTGACAGACCCCGACACGGCGGAATTGATCAACGGATTCACGCAAGAAAAACTCGGCTTGACAATTAGCGTTCCCGCAGACTTCTCTCTCGACGCAAACGATTTCTGCTTGCTCGACATCGTCAACGACTTGCTCCCCACCATCAAAGGTTTGGTTGCAAATCTTCTCGGTTTCTCCCTCGACGGACCGGACGTAATCTCCATCGTCAACAACTTCCTTGACAGTTATATGGTTGACAGTTTCTACGTAGGTCTCGGCGGAATTGCAAAAGATATCGTCGTTGCATTCGCCACGGACGTATATCCCGACCTTGCAAACCCGATGGATCCCACGCAAGTGACGCTCTTCCAACCCTACGAGGGCTATGCTTACGGCAACACTCAATTGTCCTACCTCAGCACCCTCAACAAAGTGTCCGAAGTCGGCGATACGTTCAATGCGGCAACGCAAGACAACGGCAGAGTCCCCTCTCGCGTAACCGGCAACTTCGACACCGCAAACAGCACGACGTCCTACACCGTGAAATTCTACACGGAAGAAAACGTTTACGGCACGTTTAGATTGCTTGACAAAGACGGCAACGTCATCGGAACGGTCTCCACGACGCAAGAAAATGCATTTGCGGACAACGCGGATGACGTTCACGGCGATTATCTCGACACGGTTGCAACCGGTACTTTCGACGGTATCACAGTCAAGATGCTCACTCAAACCAAACCGCAATACGTTCCGCTTATCGACCTCGGACTCCTCTGCATCACTCACGGTGAGATTATGGACGACGACGATAATCCGTACGTGTACGGCGACAGAGACAAATCCGTTGCAAACAGCGTGATTTACTGGAACGTGCACACCGTGACCATCACCGGACTTTCCGCGGGCACGACGTACAACTACGATATCGCGGGCAACTACTATGTCGGAAACGAAGCACACTACTTCTCTTTGGTCGATTTCGTCAAGACGCAAGGCTACGACAAGAACGCCCTTACCTTCACCACCGCAAAGGACTCTTCCGTCGATACGTTTGAATTCCTCACGATCTCGGATATCCAAGGTATGATCCAAGGGATGTACTCCGACAGTCACGAGGCAGTCGAAGCTCTCCTCAATGACGAACGCACCAAATCTTTCGACTTTATCCTCAACGCGGGCGATATGTGCGACAACGGCAAAAACTTCAATCAATGGGGTATGGCTCTCAACACATATCAAGACCTCAATCTCAACACGTCTCTATTCTTCACGTCGGGCAACCACGAGAACAACACCGGCGCAATGGGTAGATACTTCAACTACACCGCTCTCAAAGACGGAGAAGCGCAAGCAATCACAAATGAGTATTACTCCTTCGATTACGCAAACGCACACTTCACCGTCCTCGACACCAACGACGCAACCAAAGAAGGTCTCGGTAAAGACCAACTTGCCTGGCTCGAAAACGATTTGAAGAACACCGATGCGAAGTGGAAATTCGTGCTTATGCACAAGAGTTTGTACAGCGCAGGCTCTCACGCAACCGATGCCGAAGTCGTTGCTATGAGAGGTCAACTCGTCAAATTGTTTGCGGAAAACGGCGTCAATATGGTATTTGCGGGTCACGACCACAGCTACACCACCACAATGCTCGTCGACAAGGACGGCAAAGCGGTTGACAAGACGGACAACAAAGGCGTTCGCTACACCGGCGACGGCGTCCTCTATATCACACTCGGCACGCTCGGCACGAAGTTCTACACCTACAAAGAGAACGACACCACCACGGACAAGTTCAACAAAGACAACAGTGTCCTTAATACGCTTGATTCTCAAACGTTCGGCAAAGTAAGAGTCGAAGGCGACACCCTCACCTTTACCGGCTACTACTATAACCGCGACGCCAAGCAAATCGAAGAAATCGGCACGACGACGGTAAGCAATTTCAATTACAGATTGATGGTTATCCTCCTTTCCACTCTTATCCCCGGCACAGCAGTTGCAGGCACGGGCGTCGGACTCGGCGTACACTTCGGTTTGAAGAAGAAAAAAGCCAAAATAAGCGCATAATATTCGCTTAACTCAATCAAAAAACGCTCACCCGACGGTGAGCGTTTTTCGTTAGGTATTGTATATTCAAAGACGGAATAGAAACCACCGTCCGTGAGTATATTGAGCGGACTAATTAACGAACACTCATTCGTTGCCTACCTATACACGCAATCTGCCTATTCGGAGCGTACTTATAAACGGAATGTGCAACTTCAGAGACGGAACTCGAACCGCAAGGCGGTGAGCGAATAAGCGCCGAGCTTGCGTCACACACAAGGCTTTTAGCTACAATTGTCACTTGTACCAATTGCTCACTTTTTGCCTTGGTGCTCCTTTTTTCCTTCACACAAAAGACTGCGCTTTCATCTTATATATTGCGC
>URUQ01000042.1 GCA_900551145.1 uncultured Eubacteriales bacterium | reverse complement strand
GAATTCACCTCATCAGTGATTAAAAGAATGAGTGAAATAGGTGGTCCTAGATGTTGTAAAAGAAATGCTTTTTTATCACTTTCATATGCAGTTGAGTTTGTAAAAAAGAAATATGGAATTAAAATGGATTTAGACAACATATCTTGTGAGTTTTCATCATGGAATAAACAATGCATAGGAAAAAAATGTCCATTTTATAGGAATTAGGGGTATGCAAATTACCTCAAGGGTATTCACTTTTGCTCTTAGGGTATGCAAAAGTTAGGTAGGGGTATGCAATTGTATTAAAATTGTGTAACGTTGCCAAATTACTCACATTGACAAAGGCATCGCTTCGCGATGCCTTTTGTCTTTTATTCGTAATTTCTCGCTTCGTCCCCTTCCACACTCAACACTCTCAAATCAAATATATATTTCACTATCGCATTGCGCATCGCAAGAGATAGTTTCGCAGTTCTAAGCTGTTAAAATTGCAAATATCGTCTTTTTAAATCCAATACGCACGCATACTTTTTACAACACGCAATTGATTTTTATATCCTCTATCAATTGATTTTTATATCATTTGATATATCTGCGTCGTCTGAAAATTGCGCGTCGTACAATTTCTTATACGCACCGCCGAGCGCGATAAGTTGCTCGTGCGTGCCTTGCTCGATAATTCTGCCTTGATTGACCACGACTATTTCGTCGGCGTTACGCACCGTCGAAAGCCTATGCGCCACCACGAGTGTCGTTCTTCCCTCGCAGAGTTTGAATAAAGCCTTTTGAATGATTGCTTCCGTGGCGTTGTCGAGTGCGCTCGTAGCCTCGTCGAGAATGAGTATTGCAGGATTCTTTAGGAACACGCGCGCAATGCTCAAACGCTGTTTTTGTCCGCCCGAGAGTTTTACGCCTCTCTCGCCTATTTGAGTATCGTAGCCGTCGGGCAACGACGAAATATAATCGTGAATATCCGCGCGTTTTGCCGCTTCTATAATTTCCTCGTCCGTTGCGCCCTCTTTACCATAAGCAATGTTCTCTTTGAACGTACCGGTAAACAGAAACACGTCTTGTTGCACTATGCCGATATTTTTGCGCAAACTGTCATTCTTTATGTTCTCAATAGACTCCCCGTTGATAGATATCGTGCCGTTTTCAAGCGGATAGAACTTTGGTATCAAGTGGCAAAGCGTGGTTTTTCCGCCACCGCTCGCACCGACGAACGCATACATTTTGCCGTTCTTTATTGTGAGGTTGATATCTTTAAGCACCTCTTTATCGTCGTTGTAGGCAAAGTTTACGTCCTTGAAAACAATATCTCCGTCCAATCTCTTTACGTCGTGAGCCGTGGGGCTTTCCTTTTCAACGGGTATATCCATAATCGCGATAAAGCGTTTGAATCCGGTTACGCCGTCTTGCAACTGCTCGAAGAACTGAATAAGCGTCTGAATAGGCGAAATAAAGAGATTTATCGACAACATAAACGCCACCAAATCGACGTAATCGAAGTTGTCCGCGTCGTATATGCAAAACAGTGCGCCCGCAAGCAACACAATGACGTTGTACACCTGTGTAACGAAGTTCATATTCGACGAGAACGTGCCCATTGCCTTGTACGCTTTGGAGCGTGCCTTGACATAATTGCCGTTGTCTTTTTCAAACTTTGCTTGTTCGTACTCGGCGTTTGCGTACGCTTTTGTTACGCGTATGCCCGCAATGCTGTTTTCAAGAGTGGCGTTGATATTGCCTATCTCTTCTCTGCTCTTGCGAAACGCTTTGGACATATTGCGCTTGCACGCAAACGCTATAATAAACAAAACCGGCAAAAACGCAAATACGATAAGCGCAAGCTTCCAACTTATCGTGCAAAGATACACGAAAGAGCCGACCGTGATGAAAGTGGTTATAAACAAATTTTCGGGACCGTGGTGCGCAAGCTCCGACACGTCGAACAAGTCGTTGGTCATTCTCGTCATCAGTTGTCCCGTTTCGTTGTTGTCGTAAAACGAATACGGCAATTTTTCAAGATGCGCAAAGAGGTCGCTACGCATATTCGCCTGCATCTTTACGCCCATAACGTGGCCGTAATAGTTGACGTAATAGTTCATACCCGCACGCAAAATATATATTCCCAGTAGCACCGAACACAAAATAAGCACTTCACTCAAAATGCCGTTGGGGATACTCTCTCGGAGTATTCGTTGCGAAACAATAGGATAAAAAAGTCCGCTTATCGAAAAGATTAACGAGCATAACATATCGAGGGCAAAAGTACCCTTGTGAGGTTTGTAATACGACACGAAACGCGAGAAAAAGCGTTCGTTATTTTCTGTCTTTCGTTTTTTCATAATACCGTAAAAATATCCGTAAAATTGCAAAAATCTTTGCAAGTATTCTATTTTTATTTGTTTTTTATAGTTGATTTTCTCAATTTATCGACTATTGCTTGAAAATAGTCGGGCAAATCGCACTCGAAGCGCATAATCTCTCCCGTGTGCGGATGGCTCAAAACAAGCTCTTTTGCGTGAAGCAATTGTCCGTTTTTATAAAGCGCGCAAGATCCGCCGTACACATCGTCCCCTACGATCGGGTGATGCAAATACGCAGAGTGCACTCTTATTTGATGAGTGCGCCCCGTTTCCAGTTCAAAGCGCACGAGCGTGTATTTTCCGTATCTTTCAAGCACTCGATAATGCGTAACGGCGCGTCTGCCGTTCTCGTCGATTGCCATCTTTTTGCGGTCCTTCTTGCTTCTTGCGATAGGCATATCCACCGTGCCTTCGTCCTCTTTGAAGTTGCCGTCGCAAAGTCCAAAGTATATGCGCCTTGCGCTCTTCTTTTCAATCTGACTTGCAAGGCTCTTGTGTGCCTCATCGTTTTTGGCAACCACGATAAGTCCCGAAGTGTCTTTATCCAGCCTATGTACGATACCCGGTCTTATTACGCCGTTGATACCGCTCAAACTGTCAAGGTTGTACAAAAGCGCATTGACGAGCGTGTCGTTTTTCTTATACGAACTCGCTTGATGCACCACCATACCTTGCGGCTTATTGATGACCGCCATATATTCGTCTTGATAGACGATATCGAGCGGAATATTCTCCGCCTTGACTTCCAAAGTTTCGGGCGCGGGCACTTCAAAATCGACGATATCGCCGACTTTGAGTTCAAACCCGCTCTTGTGTTTCAACTGTCCGTTGACTGTCGCGCCGTCTTTTTCTATGACGTTTTTTGCATTGGAACGAGAAATCCCCCAATTCTCCGCAATAAATACGTCAAGTCTTTGGCTGTTTTCGACGGTTCTTTCCATTACTCGTTTTTGCTTTCCTCTACGCTTTGGTTGCTATCGGCAACGCTTGCGTCGTTCGAATAAACTGCGTCATTTGCCTCGTTTTCAATGGTTTTTGATGCGTTTTGTGCAGCGTTTTCTTCGTTATAGTCCTCGTTTTCGTTCTTTTGCTCGTCCGCTTTGTCGTCCGTATCTTGCGGTTGCTCGGATTGGACGAAGGTATACGTGTTCTCGGATTTGAGCATGGGATTGAGGTTTTGAGGCATATCGAGAGGGTCTATCTCTTGCGTAGGTGCGTCGTTTGCGTGTGCTTCTTCAAACTCTTTTTGATTCTTCTTGCCCTCTTTCACGAGCATTACGATAAGCACCACAATGAGCATAAACGCGCCCACCGTAACGAAAGAGTCCGCAACGTTGAACACCGCAAAATCTTCCCAGAACTGGAATTGGATAAAGTCGCGCACATAGCCGAGCCAAATTCTGTCGACGATATTACCGATGCCTCCGCCGATGATAAATACAAGCGAAATGCGCAGCCACTCGCTCTCTTTGAGAGCGAAAATCAAATATATCATAAGACAAATCACCACGATAAACGTGATAACCGTAAGCGCAACCGTCTTGCCTTGGAATATTCCGAAGCCTGCACCGCGATTTTCAACCATAGTGAGATTGATAAGACCGGGGATTATACCCTCCTTGTAGCCGTAGGTGTTGAGATATTCCCACGCGTACTTTTTGGTGAGTAAATCCACAAGCAAAATCACGCCGATTACGGCAAGTTCCACAAGCAAAATCCACCAACGAGTTTTGACGGTCACCTTCCACTCGGCAAGTTTTTTCTTGAAATCTATCTTTTCTTCGTTATTGTTTTGCATAAAGCCTCCTTACGCCCTCAATTGCGGAGGAATGGTTATCGTCACGCCTTGCGGTGCAAACAAGAAAATGTTTTTGGTGATTTGTTGTATGCTTCCGCCAAGCGCGTACACCGCACCGCTCATAAAATCGAGAATTCTATATGTGGATTGCTGATTGAGTGTGGAAAAATCCACAATCACTTGCTCTCTCATTTTGAGATGGTCGATGAGCAATTGCACGTCTTGATAAGTGCGCGGAGAATAAATCACCACACCACCGTTTTGTCCTCCGACTTGCCCGCCGAATTGCGGTTGCGTATACGACGGGACTTGCGGTTGCGCAGGGCGTGAAAACGGTCTGTCCGTACTTCTTTGTGTTTCGTTCCTATAAAATCTTTCGTCCATTTTGACCTCTATGTTTATGCAATAATTTTCATATTTCTTTGGGCGCATACACCCTCTCTCCAAACAGCAACCTGCCGAGTCGCAACATATTAGAGCCGTGTTCGAGAGCCATCTTATAATCCTTACTCATACCAGCAGAAAGATATTTTATATCTTTCCCGCAAGATTTGAGGCACTTTGCGTCCTCGTATATACGCTCAAGCCCGTCAAACATACCGCCCAGTGCAACCTCGTCGTCGATATTGGGAAGCACGCTCATAACGCCTTCCACTTTGATATGCGGATACTCCGCCATACTCTCGATAAAATCAATCGCAATCTCGGGTGCGACACCGCCTTTGGTTATCTCCGCGCCCATATTGATTTCAACGAGGCAAGATTGAATTTTGCCGTGTTTAGACGCTTGTTTTTCAATCTCTTTGGCAAGCTCTGCCCTATCGAGAGAGTGGATAAGTTCCACCTTATCGATGATATACTTCACCTTGTTGGTTTGAAGTTGCCCTATAAGATGCCAAACGTATCTTTCGTCATACTTTTCCACAAGCTCCTGCACTCTGTTTTCACCAAAAAGGAAGTCGGGCGCAATCGCATGAAATGCGTCAATCGTATCTTTGGTCTGCGTTTTGCTTGCGGCTATGAGCGTAACTTGTCGCGAATATTTTGCAACTTCGTCACGAACCTTTTGTACGTTCTCTTCGATAATCATCTTTTAGATATCTTGCACGATATAATCACCGCTCAAATCGTCAAAGACGAGCATCTGCTTTGTGCCGTCCTCTTCAAAAACGACTTTGAGAATTTCCGGCGCGATATGCTCTGCCGACAACACTTTTCCATCGAATTTTCTGTAAGCGTCAAGCAAAATTTGCATTTTCACGTCGTCGTACGCGCCTACGTTGTCGCTTACGAACAACACGTCTCCGAAAATGTGATTGACCTTTGCAAGCAACTTCTTTTGTTGCAAGGTGTATCCCGCTTTCTTCATTCCGTCGTCGCGCAAGAAGAATACGTCGGGATCGTTTGCCCAAATTCTGCCGTTGAGATGGCGACGATAAACGCTGTTTACCATTGCCATTTTTGCGGAAATAATCTCTTGATTGGTGACTTTTACGTAGAATTTTTCCTTGAACGTATTCTCTACGTCGCAACTTATTCTGCAAGCATCGACCACGCCGAAAGCGGGCGCAAGCGGAACACCGCAACCGAGAATAATCTTATCACCGCAACACTCGCGCAAAAAGTCCATTGCTTCACACATAAGTTGACCGCGAGTTTTGCCGTTTCTCGGCTCGATTGCCGCAGCGTAGAGGAAGTCGAGCTTGACCATATCGAAGTGCCATTCGTTGAAAACCTTGTCAAAGAACGCCTTGATATACTCTCTAACTTCTTCCTTTTCAAAGTCGAGCGCATAAAAACCGCCCCACGCAATACCGCTGATAACGGGCCTTCCGTGCTTGTTGCGAATGAGCCAGTCGGGATGATTTTTGATGACGTTTGCCTTAAATTGCGCAGCAAACGGCGCATACCAAAGCCCCGCCATCAAGCCTTGCTCGTGTATCCTATCTACGATAGACGCAAGTCCGTTCGGAAATTTGACAGTATCCATGTCCCAATCACCGACTTTGGTCTCATATCCGTCGTCGATTTGGAAGATGTTTGCGTTTTTGCCCGCTCTTGCCAAGCCCTGCAAGTCACGCAAAATAATCTCTTCGTTGATGTTTTGATAGTAGTTGTACCAAGAAGTGTAACCCGCAAGATGTTTCACCCTACCCGTATTTTTGCGCGGATAAAGCTCGAAATACTTGTCAAACGCCTCGTCGTACGTGCCTTGCACGCGCACGATATCGAAAAGTCGGTATTCACCGTCAAGCGTCAATCCCTCGACGTCTTTGACAGCCGCAAATATGTTTTGCGCGTAGTCGGCGTAAAAAATCGTGTAACCCGTGCGCTCGTTGAGCGAACCGACAAGTTCCACCTTTTCGTCTATACGGAAGTAGGTATACGAAAAGCTGTGATACAAATCTTTGCCGTATTCGGTGAACGCATAATCACCGCTTGCGCCCGAAAACGTCCTTGCAATCGGAAGTTTGGAAAGCGTGCGCAGTCCGTATTGTACGTCGTTGCGCTTGTACTCGCGCGAAGACGTCCACGATTGAAAACCGTTGGCAAAAAATCTCTCCGTTTGCTCGTAGTAGTGGTCGTAAATGAGTTCGGCAAGTTCCGCTTTCACTGCTTTTTTGGCGTTGACGACGATTTTCACGGCATTTTCACCGCCCTCGTCTCTAACGTCAAAAATTTCGTCGGAATATCCGTTTTTAATATCGCAAGAATCAATGGATTCTTCTTGATACTTTCCGTCAAGACGATAGCCGATTTTGAGAGTGTAATCTTTGATATTCATACCTAAGCCCCCATATTATCATATAGATAATTTATTATATCAAGATTAGCGCAAAAAGTAAAGTGCGAATTGAGGAAAGATGTGGATAAATCCACATATAAGGAAAATTTGAGTTATACGCACACCTAAATAGGAACGCTAAAACTGTGACAAGAGTCTACCCCCATAAAAAGGAACGCTAAAACCGCGATATTTAGATGAAGAACAAGAAAGAGCCGTTCGAGTGGCAACCCTAATTTACTAATCGTAAATGAGTTGACAATCGGACGGCTCTGCCGCAGTTATTCGCTAAATAGCGCGGTTTTAGAACCTGGTGATGGAGACTTCGTAAGCAACGCGCTCCTCCACCGTCCCGTCCTCCAACTGCTTTTGGTAGATACGAGATTGGATACGACCGTCTATATGAATTTTGTCTCCGACGGCAAAGTTGGAAGCGTAGCGAGCATTGCGTCCCCATGCTATGGCAGGGATATAATCGGACTTGTTGTAGGCTCGGTTTACGGCTAAAAGCAAGTCTGCGATTTCACGCTTGAAGGGTGTCGTGCGATATACGGGAGGCTTGCACACGAAGCCTTCTATTTCAATTTGATTGGGGTTGTTTTCGTCAGGTTCGCAAAGCGAGCGAACGAACACGCGAAGCACCAATTTGCTATGATTGTCAATGAGCTTGTTGTAACTGCGGAATTGCCCGTTTACCCCTATTAGATTGCCGATTTCAAAGGAATTTTCTTGCATAATTCTTTCGCTTATCGTAAGAGGAATTATATCCTCTTGACCGGATAATCTCTTGACGGATATGGACACGTCGTAAAACTTTTCGCCCATAATCTCGTGCGAAAATTGCGCCTCGTCCACTATCGTTCCCGTCAAAAAAACTTGGTTGTTTTGCATCTGTTCGTAACTCATAATAGTCCTCCTAAGCATCTATCTATGCATTTTTGTGTTGTATACCGTTTGAATCCACCGTGTAGTCCTTGTCCGCAACGAGCGACGATATCGTGACAAACTCGAATCCTTGGTCTTTTAGCGCGGCAAGTATCATAGGGAGCGCGTCGAGAACGTGATCGCTGTTGTTGTGGAATAGCACGATGTCACCGCTTTTTGCCTTTGGAACTACCCTATCGTATATTTGCTTTGCAGATAGCCCTTTCCAATCGAGAGAGTCGATTGACCATTGCACACCCACCATATCGAGACTTTCGAGCGAAGTCATAAGCTTGTTGTCGTAGTCTCCGAACGGCGCACGAAAATACTTTGGCGTTTTGCCCGTCAAGTCCTTCACTCTGTCATTGACGTAAAGTATCTCGTTTTTTATCTCGACCTCGCTGAGTTTGGGCATATTGAGGTGATTGCGCGAGTGGTTGCCGATATCGAACCCCGCGTTTGCAATGGCTTTTGTTTCCTCTTGGTATTTGTCAATCCAAAATCCGACGAGGAAAAACGTGCCTTTTGCACCGTGCGAGTTGAGAATATCTATAATTCCTTGCGTTTTATCCGCTCCCCACGCCGCGTCGAAAGTGAGTGCAATCACTTTCTTTTCGCCCTTCACATCCACCGAATAGACGGGAATTTTGCGAGTGCTTTTGTTGAAGTACACGCACGCGCTATCCGTCACCGCCACCGACGACGTGAGGATAATCAACGCCAAAAGCATGGACACCGCACCGATTAAAGTTGCCTTTTTCACTGTGACAAACACGATTTCACCCCGATTATATGATTGTATAGAGTGCAAAATTCAAGAAATTGTGTCATCAAAAGTCGAATATTCGCGCTTTTTCTCTATTTGACGTATCACTTGCTTGCACAACTAAAGTGTATTTTTCAAATATTGTAAAAAGAACTTACAATCGAAATTATGTGTGTTTTGTTAGATAAGAACGAGTAGACGCGCTTTTGAGTATTTGTTTGACTTTGAGAATTGAGAATAGTATAATTATTTTTATGAAACGTATTGCAACGCAAAAAAACGGCTTTTGGAAAAGAGTCGTCATCAATATCCCCTTCATCCTTATGATTGCACTTATGATTGCACTCTTCGGGGGCGGTTTGCTTTTGCTGTTTTATGCAATAGCGTCTTGCTTTGCGTTCAAAAGTGCAATGGTATTTTTGGTGCTTGCGGGCGCGGGATTGATTGCAATCGGCATAGGCATAGGATTTATCGATATTTACAAAAAATACTACGCTTTCTACAACAAAAAAATGGGTTGGGAATTTCCCGACGTACCGCAAAAAGAAGAAAAAACCGTCGTTTCGGACGGCAAAAAATCTTTCAAAGACTATCTCACCGTCTCCAATATCGCAATCGCCGTGCTTGCGGTGGGTGCAGTATGCACTATAGTCTCGGCGGCACTCGGTTGTATCAATCGCGAAAAATGGGTTGAAGCAACCTCAACTTTTATGAACGAAAGCGGGTTTTTCACGGAAGTGGAACACCGCCAAACAAAAGACTCCGTCAACGAGATTGAAGGCAGTGACAAACTCAACACGATAGTCGTCGATTTCACCGACAAACAAGCGGTAATCGTCTACACAACGGACCTCGACAAAATCGGCTTTGCAACGTATGATTATTACATCAAATTTGAAAATCAAGTGATAAAAACTCGCTCGTCGGATGGCGTCGTAACTCTCACCGAGTCCCCCTCTCCCAAGCGCGACGATACCGCAATAAAAAGATTGTTCTTCTTTATGTTTAAGGACTTTGACGTGGAAAAACAAGTGATAGTATTTCTACCCGACGATGCGCGCGAAGGTATGCCCAACGAAATTAAAATAGTCGGCGACAACGTGACCTACGCCAACGCCCCTACCAAAGAACCCGCCGAGCAAGCATAAATCAATAAATAGGAAAATTTGCGACGACGGGAATTTCATTTTAATTTTAGGTAATGTGCGGTTTGCGAATAAGTCGTCCACGGCCGATAAAACAACAAAATACAACGGACATAAACGAAGCACCCGACACTCGGGTGCTTCGACAATTTATGCGGCTATTAAT
>URUQ01000041.1 GCA_900551145.1 uncultured Eubacteriales bacterium | reverse complement strand
GAGATAGGAGTCCGTCTCGTGGGCTCGGAGATGTGTATAAGAGACAGCATAAAAATCGTATACGTTGCCCATATCGTTGTTGTCGATTTTGTTTACGGCAAGAATAACGGGAAGTTTTGATTTTCTCAAATACGAACACACGAGGTTATCGTCCGTCGTAAGTCCCGTCTTGCCGTCCACAACGTATAAAATGGCGTCCGCCGTATCCACCGCAATCTCCACTTGCGTGCGGATATGACTCCACATTTCGTCCGTGCTCTTCATTTCCAAACCGCCCGTATCGATAAGCGTAAACGCTCTTCCGCACCACTCGCAATCGGCGTAAACTCTGTCACGCGTAACGCCCGGGGTATTCTCGACAATAGAAATTCTACTGCCCGCTATGCGGTTGAAAAGCGTTGATTTTCCTACGTTGGGTCTTCCTACTACTGCTACCAATGGTTTCATTATTTTCACCAAATCTTATGTTTATTTGTAGTTTTCGATTGCATAAAACGCCGATTGTTGCATTTTATGCACGTTTTCGTTTTTGTTTTTTTGTTCATTCAAAGAACTCTTTTATCTTGCTCACGATGTCACTTCCGCTGTGCGCCGTGACGATAATAGGTGCTTTGAGCCTTTCGGAAAGTTCCTCAACTCTCACGTTGTCGAGGAAGGTATCCGTAAATTCGCGAAGCATATTGTCGGGTATCACGTATGCGTCGGGGACGGGATTGTCTTTGAGTTGCGCTGTGATATCCCCCGCCGTAACCAGTCCCGCAACCGTTACGGACGTGCCGAAAAAGTTGTTGATGATTGCGTGCACTTTGCACTCTATACCAAGTTTTTCTTCAAGTCTTTTTGCGTATTTTTCAAGGTAAGGCGCAAAGGATACTCCCGTTATAAATTCCACTTTTTTGCCGAGGTTGCAATCCTCGGTTTCGCTCATATTGTACTCGAAGTTGTCGTCGAAGTCCGCAAGCAAGCCTACGCCGTTTTCGATTTGGTCAAACGCACCGTAGTACGTGCTTGAGGGCGTGGGAAGTTTTGCCTTGACGTAATACTCGTCACTGCACCAACAAAATCCGCCGTATTCCCTATGCAATCTCTCAACAAGCGCAATCGTGTCTTTGGCGTTTTGCTCGTCAACGCTTTTTAGGTTGGGCAAATTGTCTCTGTGTCCCGTCATACCTACGGGAACTACCGCCACCGTTTCCACGCCTTCGACCTCGTGCAAGCCTCTAATACTGTCTTCGAGCACCTTTCCGTCGTTGACGTCGGGCACAACCACAAGTTGCGTGTGCATCTTGATGCCCGCTTCGCCGAGACGGCGCATTTGGTCACGCAATTTGCGCGTGTTGGGATTTTTGAGTATGTACGTACGGATATCGTCGTCCCACGCATGCACGGAGATATAAAGAGGACTGAGTTTGAGCCTTATAACCCTCTCTATGTCCGCTTCGCTTACGTTGGTCATCGTGACGTAAGATCCGCACATAAAACTATATCTGTAATCGTCGTCTTTGACGTAAAGCGTGGAACGCATCCCTTTGGGAAGTTGGTCTACAAAACAGAAAATGCACTTGTTTTTACACACGATGGGCTTCATCTCGATATCGAATTCCAGCCCGAGCGATTGTCCGTCTTTTTTGTGCACTTTTATGGTATGCGGTTTTCCGTCACGCAAAATATCCACCGAGAATTTTCTCTCGTTGTCGTAATACAGGTAATCGAGCTCGTCGATCATATCGTATCCGCCTATGCGCAACACTTCGTCGCCGACCTTAAATCCCTGTCTTTTTGCAAAATCCGAAACTGTTTTTATCTTTATCTTTGGCATAATACTCCTCACACCGCTATATACGCGGAAAGGAAGTTGGCTATATTGTCTATACTGCTGTACTCCACCCACTTTTTGCCCTCGTCGGATATCTTTATACCCGTATCCGTTTGCAGAAGTTTGTAAAGAAGCGCGACCATATCGAGATTATCCTTTGCTTTGAGGCAAAGTCCGTGTCCCACGAGATAGGATATATCCGCTTGCTCGTGCTCGTTTTTGGATAGCACTATCGAGGGCATTCCCAGCTTGAAGCACTTGTAAAGCGTAGCGACGTCATATTGCGTTATAGCCACGTCGCACACTTGCATACACTCGTCCGTTTGGTCGGCGTTTTGTATAAACACCACTTTCATGCTCGGCACTTTCACCGCCATTGACGATAGCGTTTCAAGCGTCTTTACGTCGTGGCAATTGACAACGAGATTGGCAATTTCACCTTGGTCGAGAAGAAGCGAGAACACGTCCAAAAGTTCTTTTTTATCGTGCACGTTTACGTACACGGTCTTGACTTTGGGAAGCCCGAGTTCTCTCTTTTTGAGCGTAATTTGGTCGGGGTGCAGGCACTCTATGTCGTAGGGCAAGCCCATCACCATTATGTCCTTGGATTTTATGCCGTTTCGCACCAAATCGGACTTTATGTCTACGTTTTCGACTATATAAACGTTGGTTGCGTCATCATGCACTCTTTTTGAGAGAGTGAACGTTTGCATCATATAAATAATTTGCGTATTAAATCTCGCTCTGCGTTTTGCCTCGATCGCGCAGTGATGAGCGTAAGGCGTAACACACAAAATATACTCGGGGTGAAAACGCTTGATAAGGTTGTTTATGCGGTTGACTCTCTTTGAAAGCGTCTTGAACTTAAACTTATCCTTAATCACGCCCTTGTCCTTGCGTTCGAGCAAATATTGATATTCCCCACCGCTGTCCATAATTTTATCCAACGCCGAAAGTTTGGTGGCAGAGCCGTATTTGTCGTCGCTCATCACCACCACGTTGTGCGTGCCGATTTT
This sequence comes from uncultured Eubacteriales bacterium, assembly GCA_900551145.1. Classification (GTDB taxonomy): domain Bacteria; phylum Bacillota; class Clostridia; order Christensenellales; family CAG-917; genus CAG-475. Next base: position 7,459 of record URUQ01000041.1, on the reverse strand, counting down.
TCGAATTGCTTCGGCAAGCCTCTCGGAAACTCCGTCGGGCTCGTCACGCGACGTAAGTATGAGAATAATGCGTTTTCTATACATATTTCACCCCTTCCCCACAATCAGTCCTCGACGATAACGGGAATGATAATCGGGAATTGTCTATCCTTGTAAAAGAGTTTTCTCACAGCCTTTTTGACTATGCGTGCGATTTCGTTGACGTCGGTCTTGTCAAAATCGACGGAATTTATCGCGTCTTTTGTTGCGTTTTCTATGGACGAGCGCACGTCGTCGGTGAGATTGAATCCTCTTGCCACCACGTCCACGTCACCGGAGATTTTGCCAAGGTCCATATCCACCGCGCAAAGCACCAAAAGCATACCGTACTCCGCAAGCGAGCGACGGTCGTTGACGACGGATTTTCCGTCTTCGAGCACTACGCCGTCCACGTAGGTATTGCCCGACGCGACGTTGGAGTGTTGGCGTATACCCTTTTGATTTACGCCATAACACTCGCCGATGTTGGGAATGACGATATTTTTGCTTGCCACGCCCAGCGATTTTGCGATTTCGGCGTGCTTGAATTGATGACGATACTCACCGTGCACGGGCATAAAGAACTGCGGGTGTACGAGGGTAAGCATAAGCTTCAATTCCTCGGCGTAAGCGTGTCCGGACACGTGAATGTCGTTCATACTGTCGTAAATGACGTTTGCGCCCTTTCTGAACAAATCGTTGATGACGTCGTAAACGGATTTTTCATTGCCGGGGATAGGTGAAGAACTGAGCACCACGACGTCGTCCGTGCCGAGGTTGATTTTGTTAAATTCACCCTTGGAGAGCTTGTTGAGCGCACTGAGCGGTTCGCCTTGCGAGCCGGTTGCAAGCACGACGGTTTCGCTCGGGAGCAATCTTCCGATGCTGTCGACGAGTACGCCCTTGGGCACTTGCAATTCTCCGCAAGCGGACGCAACGTCCACTATGCCTTTCATACTTCTGCCTGCAAGCACCACTTTTCTATGATACTTATGCGCAAGGGTAAGCACTTGTTGCACGCGGTAGTTGGACGAAGCAAAGCACGCGATAACAATGCGTTTGTTGGGGTTTGCGACGAAAATTTGTTCCAAATTTTGTCCGACGACCTTTTCCGAAGTGGAACTGCCCGCTCTTTCGACGTTGGTGGACTCTCCCAGCATAAGTAAAACGCCCTTTGCGCCTATTTCCGCGATGCGTCCGATATCCGTCTTTTTGCCGTCGATGGGCGTGTTGTCTATTTTGAAGTCACCCGTTACGAACACGTTGCCGACGGGACAAGCGATATTGAGTGCGCAAGCACCCGCCATAGAGTGCGCCACTTTGATAAATTCCACGCGGAAGTCCCCCAACGACACCGTATCCCCCGCCGAAATTGTCACGAGATTGCACTTTTTGCCTTGTTTGTCGAGCTTGCGTTTAAGAAGTCCGATAGTGAGCGCAGTGCCGTAGATAGGGACGTTTTTGAGGTCGTCGGCGTAATAAGGGATTGCGCCGATGTGGTCTTCGTGTCCGTGCGTGAGCACTATACCGCGAAGTCTTGCTATATTTTCTTTGATATAAGTGATGTCCGGTATAATCGCGTCTATACCGGGGCTGTCCTCTTTGGGAAAGGATACACCGCAGTCCACGATTATCATGTCGTTGCCGTATTCCAAGACGGTCATATTTTTGCCGATTTCACCGACACCGCCGAGGAAGGTAACTTTAACTGTTTTCGTATTTTTTGCCATTTTATTCTCCATATGCGCCTAAGCGCGCGATAGTATACATATTTATCTATTTTAATATATTACACTATTTTTGCGTTTTAAGCAAGAGAATATGCAAATACTTACAAAAGCAGAAAAAAAACATCTTTACAAACGCCGATTTTGCCTTTACGATATAGATATAAACGATATTTGAATATCGCAATAAAAAGGAGAATTTATGAGAGTTTACAACTTTTCCGCAGGTCCGTCCATGCTCCCCGTCGAGGTATTGCAAGAGGCGGGAAAATCCATTACAGATTATAACGGCTCGGGTATGAGCGTTATGGAGATGAGCCACCGCTCCAAATGGTATGACGCAATCAATAACGAGTGTCTCGACTTGGTGCGCGAACTTATGCAAATCCCCGAAAACTATCACGTGATTATGGTGCAAGGCGGTGCTTCCACGCAGTTCGAGGCAATTCCGCTCAACTTGCTCAAAACGGGAAAAGCGGATTATATCGTGACGGGCAACTTTGCCAAAAAAGCGTACAAGGAAGCACAAAAATATGGTGATATCAGGCTCGTCGCGTCCAGCGAAGACAAGAAATTCACCTACATTCCCAAGACGTCTCCGTCCGATTTCAGACAAGACGCAAGCTACGTTCACATCACCGAAAACAACACCATTTTCGGCTCGAAATATCACACTCTTCCCGACACAAACGGCGTACCCCTCGTTGCGGACTTGTCCTCTTGCATTATGAGCGAAAAAACAGACGTAAGCAAGTATTCTCTCATTTACGCAGGTGCGCAAAAAAACCTTGCTCCCGCAGGCGTTACACTCGTTATCGTCAAAGACGATATGCTGGGCGGTGAACTCCCCATTTGCCCCACCATGCTCAAATACCGCACGCAAATAGACGCAAACAGCCTTTACAACACTCCGCCGTGTTGGTCAATCTATATGATGATGCTCAACTTGCGCCACCTCAAAAAAACGGGCGGTGTCGAGGCTATCGAGCAAATCAACAGAGAAAAAGCGGGTATGCTTTACGACTTCATCGACAATTCCGACTTTTATAACAACTACGTTGAAAAAGACAGTCGTTCCATTATGAACGTGCCATTCGTCGCTCCAACAGACGAACTCAACGCCAAATTCGTCAAAGAAGCGGAAGCCAACGGACTCGTATCCCTCAAAGGACACAAACTCGTGGGCGGTATGCGCGCGTCAATCTACAACGCAATGCCGGTGGAAGGCGTCAAAGCCCTCATCGAGTTTATGAAGAAGTTTGAACTTGAAAACAAATAAGCTAAAATTTAGGTGAAGATATGAATATTCTCAAACTCAATTCCATATCAAAACTTGCAAATCCCGTGCTCGAAGGCTATACCGTCACGGATAATTGCACCGACCCCGTCGGTATACTCGTGCGCTCTTTCAAAATGGATGAATATCAAGTTCCGTCTTCCCTTCTTGCCGTTGCAAGAGCGGGCGCAGGCGTCAACAATATTCCGCACGCGGACTACGCAAAGAAAGGTATTTGCGTGTTCAACACCCCGGGCGCAAACGCCAACGCGGTTAAGGAACTCGTCATCGCATACCTCATTATCGGCGCAAGAAACGTCGTCGAAGCAAGCAATTGGGCAAACACGCTCACGGGTGACGACGTGGCAAAACAAGTGGAAAAAGGAAAGAGTGCGTTTGCAGGCAACGAGATTCAAGGAAAAACACTTTGTGTTTTGGGACTCGGCGCAATAGGCAGAAAAGTTGCAATCTCGGCGCACGCTCTTGGTATGAACGTCGTAGGCTACGACCCCTTCATCTCGCAATCCGCAAAGGAAGAAATCCCCTTCGTAACGATTTTCGACGATATGAAAAACGCTTGGAAAAACGCGGATTTCGTCACGCTACATCTTCCGATGACGCCCGAAACCAAACATCTAATCAACGCCGATAGCATCTCAACGATGAAAGACGGCGTGATAATCGTCAACGCCGCACGCGGAGAACTTTGCGACGTGGGCGCAATCAAAGACGCGCTCGCAAGCAAAAAAGTGCGAAAATACGTCGTCGATTTTCCGGACGGTGATTGCGTAAGATGCGAAGGTATCGTCGCAGTGCCTCACCTCGGTGCTTCTACCGAAGAGGCGGAAGACAACTGCGCGGTAATGGCTGCAAAAGAACTCAAAGACTATATCGAAAACGGCAATATCGTCAATTCCGTCAATATGCCCAATTTGTCCGTTGTAAAATCGGCAACTCACCGCTATACCGTAATCTCAAACGATACCGGCGCTTCCGAATTTTGCGGAGTAAGTGCGGTAAGAAACGGTATACGCTATACGATAATCGATACGGATACCGAACTTGACCTTGCAACGCTCACGACGAGCAACACTATAAAGGCGCGCAAAGTCTACTGATGCCCCGGCTACTCAACACAACCGAATACAATGAAAAAACGGGCGTAACTGCCCGTTTTTTTGTTGCCTAAATCTCCAATGACGACTGTATAACCATTATACGTTTATACACGTTTCGTGTTTAGTTTAGACATATTGTAACACTTTTCGTGCTTTTATACGCCTATATTTAGTCAAAATATAGGCGTTTTTGGCGGTTTTGCGCATTTCTCTTCGTTTTTGCAACACACATCGTGTTTTTACGATTTTTCTATAACCCTTGCAATATGACGCAAAGTAGAGTTCATCGGCGTTGAAAAAGAGTTGTTTTCAATCACTATTTCACAAGGCTTTTCTTTTATGATTGCACTCAATATGTTGTATTCTTCCGCATCGAACAGATTGACCACTTCCACAAAGTGTCTTTCCGTCAAATTTTTGAGGCGATTGCGCTCAACGCATATTTGGTTCTTTCCCCCGTCCGTCCCCGCAATAAACGATGCTATATCGTATATATCCGTATCACCGCTACTGCCTTCGAGCAATCTCGAAGCGACGTCGGCAATTTCGCTCCACGCCTCTTTGAGTGAGCGCAAGCGAAAATTAAAAAGGCCGTCAACGTTGTAGTCAAGCGAGTTTGACAACGTCTTTGCGATTATTCCGCTTTCAAAATCTCTATCGAAATTTACGATTGAGCTTAGCAGTGCACACTTGGCATGATTGAGCGCTCTTATCGGCAATCGCTCAAGAAAAAAGCGCAATTTGAAAAAGGACAAAAATACCACGTCGAGTATATCGTAAATCTTGTTTTCAACCTCGTCCGCACACTCGCACGCACTTGCAAGATAAATCCACATTCTGTCCTCGGACTCCTCTATTGCGTACGACACGTCTTTTGTACATTGAAGCTTGTCAAGTATATATCCTATCTCCTTATCGTACCCTTTGTCGATACTTATTAAGTTTGACCACATAAACACCTCGTGAATATTGTATGCAAAGCGATTATAAAAATAAGCGGAAAAAATATATTTGAATTTTCAATAATAAAAGTGCGCCGACTAAGCACGATTGCACGACAAATGAAAAATCGCAAACAAGCCCATTAACGCAACGATAAAAACGTGTTGTCGATTTTCGCTTGACACGACGATAAAAAATCACTCGACAAAGAGGCTAAAACGGCAAGTAAAAAGCGCGCCAAAAGGCACGCTTCGCTTGATATCCTTCGTTTGATTTTATCTATCTTTGATTTTCACGAGAGTCGCAACGCCCGTTACGGTGTTGACTTCGATAATCACTTTCACTTCGTTGTCATCGGGATACGCCTTTTTGTCGCGCTCGAAGGTGAAATAATAGGAATAATAACTCTTCTTTATATCATGCGCGACGTAGTTGAATTCCGTCTCGACGTCGTCCACCTCAAAAGTCGAAGCCAAAGAAGGGAGACTACTGCTCGGTATGACCTCTTCAAGTTTTTCTCTTGCGATAACCTCGCAATCGTTCTTGCCAAAAACGACGGATCGTTTTGCATACGACGCCGCAGAGCCGAACACACCGCCGAGAATTGCCGCAATCGCCAAAAGAGTGCATATAAGCGAGAGTGCGGGGATTACGACATAACGCCACTTAAACTTCTTCTTTGCCTTTTTCACGTCATCGTCGCTTGCTTCCGCGACGGGTACGGATTGACGTTTTTCGTCATCGGCAACGAATGCGTTGGCAATTTCCAATTGTTGTCTGACATACGCCTTTTCTTCTTCCGTCGCAATGCCGTCTTTATAACGTGCGAACGCCTCTTCAAAATTCATATATTACCCTCCAAAATTTCCTTAAGTTTCAGTCTTGCACGATAGAGTTGAATTTTTACGTTCTCTATGCTTGTGTCGAGTATGGACGCGATTTCCTTTACCGACATACCGTCAAAGTAGAAAAGTCGCACGATTTCCCGATAGTTGTCTTTTAGAAGCGATATCGCTTTATACAGCGCGCGATACTCTTCTTTTTGGATAACGGAGTCTATCAAGTCGTTTTCGTCCGCAACGTCGAACTCTATCGCGCCAACGCGTTTATTCTTGCGCAAATAATCGAAGTAGCAGTTTCTACACACCTTGAATAGCCAATATTTAAATCCGTCCTTTTCTACGTCGATAGAACGGAACGCGCGCATAAAAGACTCTTGTACTATATCTTCCGAAAGCGAGCGATTGTGACAAAACGAGTACACGTAAAGCAAAGCCTCATTGTAGTGCTTTTTGATGAGCCTTTCCAAAGTCTCGTTCTTCATTCAATCCTCCTTCCACTAAATACACGTGCGAATTTTGGTTCGGTTACGGTATTCGTGCGATTTTATCTTTCGTACAATATTCCCTCGTTATGACGATATTGCGGTTTTAATCGCCGTATTCTGCAATGTAAACCATCGCTTCTTGCAATTACAATTTCAAAAGTCGCTTACCAAGCGTTTTTCCTACGCATTTATCTTTTCGGCGTTTGCTCTGACGAATTGCTTGGGAGTCATTCCGTATTCTTTTACAAATGCGCTTATATAGTGTGTTTGCGAACAGAAGCCAAAATAGTACGCCACGTCTTTGTACGGAATATCTTCAAGCAGCAATTCCTTTGACGCATTGAGTTTTTGCGAAAGCACGTACCGTTTCACGCCCACTCCGACGTACGCTTTGAACTGCTTGGACAAATAGTCCACGCTTACACAGCACTCTCTTGCTATGTCTTCGCACACGAGTTTGTCGTGTAAATGCGCGTCTATTATCCTTATCGCTTTTCGTATATACGGCGGATATTCCAGTCTGTTTTTATGCTCTTTGACGAGCGAAGTAAGTTCCACGGCCTTGTCGATAAGGAATTTCAATATATCGTCGGCATCGTCCATTTTGTCCACGCTTTGGATATACTTATCCGACAAATTATACGCCTCGCTTTCCATAAGCCCGCCCTCGACGGCGTAACGCGTGGCAAGCGTAATACAACTCACCGCCAAATACTTCACTTGGCGCAAGTTGTCGTTGCTCATTCTTCCCACGACGAGCGAATCTTGCATAAAACTTGCCATACTGCTTTGAAGTCCTTGCAAATCGCCGTTTTTCACGCACGTATAAAACGCCACTTCTCGGCTATACGGAGTGTGGACGACGCCACTCTCTCGTTGCTGAAATTGCGGATCGAATACGCCTTTGGGAAGAAATTCCACGTTCAATTTTCTGTCTTGCACGTTGCTCATATCATAATAATATCATTCTTTTTGAATTTTTCAACGCTTTTTTGATATTTTGTTCGTATTTATGACTGTCTCTTATACACATCTCCGAGCCCACGAGACG
>URUQ01000040.1 GCA_900551145.1 uncultured Eubacteriales bacterium | reverse complement strand
CTACACCGTCTAATTCGTCGGCAGCGTCAGATGTGTATAAGAGACAGTTTATATAAATGCTCAAACTCTTATTATTTTTCAACAACGAAATAAGTTTGTCTCCGCGCAACGTTATTCTATTACGATTGGTCAACATATCTCCCGTTATGCGCGTCACCGAACCGTTATCGTCCGAAACCGAGATAAAATATACGGTATCACTGTACGCTTTGACAAGATTAGAGCCATATTCCCACAACTGAATATGAATATCGTATTCATCAATGAGGATGAAAGCTACCGCATTTTCATTTGTCACCACACCGTTTGAAAACGTTCCCTCAAAATATGAAGTGGCCTTGTTAACCATAAATAGTTGATCCGTAGTTTGATTAAACTCATTGGTGTAATGCCTTATTTCCCAAATATTTTCTACTTGCTCTTGCGAATTGTTTGATCCGTTACCGTTGCCTTTTCCGTCTTGACTTGAAGTTGAAGTGTCACCGCAAGCACAAAACAATGCGCAACACAGACATAGCAACACGATCAAAACGATTGCCGATGTTTTTCTTCTCATAAGTACCTCCGATGTATAAAAAAGTGCGCCCAACGAAGTGAGCGCACAAAAACGCAGACTCCGTAGTCGCCAAACTAACTTTATACAAAACTGCGTTGCCACAATAGTACAAAGAGAATCTGCATTTTATCAAATTCGATAGTACTATTGTGTTCGCATAAAACAAAAGTATGCTCGAAAACAAAAGAGCACCACAGTGTTGTATATATTAAGTTAGTTTGGCAAAACTATAATAACACACTACGTCAATTATTACAAGTCAATTTTGTGCATAAAAAAATCCATCGACAATGTCGATGGATTTAGTTTTATTTATTAAGGATTTTTCAAATTATTCAGCGGGCTCTTCAACTTTTTTCTTGCGAGTGGTCTTTTTTGCAGGAGCTGCTTCTTCGACTACTTCGTCTTCAAGATTGAGGTTGAGGTTCTTGAACAAATCACCGAGTGATGCGGAAGAACTGCCGGAAACCCATTCCTTAGGCTCGTTGGAAGATTCTTTCTTTGCACTGCGACGTTCACGCTTGTTCTCACCGTCTGCAACTTTTTGCTCGAACTTCTTAACTCTGGAACTTCTCTTTGCTGCTTTTTCTTCGTCGGTTGCTTCTTCTTGTCCGTCGTTTTGAGCATTGGTCTCTTCAGGTGCGGGAAGCAATTCCTTAATGGAAAGAGTGATGCGGTTGTCATCGAAACCGATGATCTTTGCTTCGACTTCTTGACCGACGGTCAACGCTTCGTTTGCGTCCTTGATCCAGTTGTGAGAAATTTGAGATACGTGTACGAGTCCGTCTACACCGTCATCGATGGATACGAATGCACCGTAGGGGAAGATTCTTTCGACTTTGCCCTTAATGACCGTACCGACGGGGAACTTCTCTGCCGCAACTTCATAAGGTTTCTTTTGGAGTTGTTTGTAGCCGAGAGAGATTTTGCCCGTTTCTCTATCCATTTTGAGGACTACGAAGTCGTAGCTTTCTCCAATCGTGAGAACGGTGGAAGGATCGGTGATCTTGTTCCAAGAAAGCTCGGAGATGTGTGCGAGGCAATCGAAACCGCGAACGTTTACGAATGCGCCGAATTGAGTGAATCTCTTAACTTTACCGGTTACGATATCGTGTACGTGAATATTGTTCCAGAACAAATCTTCTTTCTCTTTCTTCTCTCTTTCGAGGATTATACGTTGAGATGCGAAGAGGTATCTTGATTTCTTTTGGGGTTTATCTTCCGTTGCTTCTGCGTTTTCTTCACCCTCTGCAACGGTGTTTTCTTTTTCCTTCGGAGGCATAAGCGTCAAGCGGAGCGTTTTGCCCTTGTAGTCTTCGAGGTTGGAAACGTAGCCCATTCTGATTTGGCTTGCGGGAACGAAAATGGTGTATTGACCAAGTCTTCCTCTCAAACCGCCCTTGACTACTTCCGTCATCGTCAAAGAGAATTCGCCTTGTGCGAGAGCCTTTTCGGCTTCTGCTTCTTCTTGGCGTACTGCGTCTACTTCTTTCTTGGAAAGAGAAACGTACTCTTTGTTGACTGCCAAAATGGTTGCTTGAACTTCGTCGCCCTCTTTGTAATCGGCAGGATTGTAATTGCCGTCCAAAGATGCTTCACTCTTATCAATGAAACCGTCTTTCTTTCCGCCGATCGCGACGAAAATTCCGTTTTCACCTGCGCTGATAACTTTACCTTTAATGCGTTTGCCGACTTTGTAGTTGGTGTAGCCAACGGAGTTTGCAGACTTCATAAGGTCAGCCATTGTGGTGGGTTCATTTTCTTGCTCTTGAAGTGTTGCCTCGTTTTTCACTTCATTCTCTGCTGTTTCGACAGCGTTCTTTTGAGTTTCACTCATAAGTTTTGTTACCTCCTGTATCAACCACGGCGGAGTCGAAGCTCCTGCGACAATCGATACACTTTGAAAATCCTTGAATATATTTTGCATTGACAAGACTTCGTTTACGCAAGTTGCGAAATACGTATCCGGATTGACCTCTTTTGCCACCTCGAACAAACGTCTTGTGTTTGCGCTTGTGTGACTTCCGAGCACCAAAACCGCGTCGGTTTTTTGCGCCATTGCGCGCGCTTCGTCTTGTTTTACTTTAGTAGTATAACAAATCGTATTGAAAATGCCAACTGATTTGTTGTGGTTTTTTTCAAAATTCTTTGTGTTTTTCTCTATTTTTTCAAATTTTTCGGGCAAAATCGTAGTTTGAAACAAAATCGAGGCGGATTTATCCCCGATCGGCAAAGTCTCCTCGTCGCTCACGACCACCGCATCTTCTCCCGCATAAGAGAGCACTCCTTGCACTTCGTCATGATTTTTATCGCCCACGATAATAACGCGATCACCTGCGTTTGCCCTTTCCTCGGCAAGACGCTGATTGCGCTTCACCACGGGACAAGTGGCGTCAAACAATACGACGCCCCTATCTCTCAACTCTTGCTCGAATTGCTTGGGCACGCCGTGCGCCCGAATAAGCGCAACGTCACCCGCCTTCAAATTCTTAGCTTCGCTTAGCGATATGCAAATCGCGCCTTTTTTGCGCAAATATTCCGTCACCAGTTCGTTGTGTACGAGTTCTCCCAACGTGAAAATCTTGCCGTGTTCCTCGGCAAGTTTTATTGCGGTGTCCACCGCGTTTTTCACGCCTTTACAAAAGCCTGCGTTTTTTGCAAGCATGACTTTCATATTTCGCCCTCGTTACTTATCGTTTTTCTTGTTTTTCTTGCCGTACTTTTTGCTGTGTGCTTCCACGTATTCGTTGCAAAGACGACGCGTTTCGTCCATTTTTTGACGTATCAATTCGGTTGCTTTATGATTGTCCTCGGGCGTGCGTGCTCCGTAGAACTCTTCGAGCGTAAACGGTTCACCCACGTAGAGCCAATTCTTTCTGAACGCTTTGGGAGAATGATAATAAATCATCGGCACGACGGGGACTTTGGTCTTGATTGCAAAACGTGCCGTGCCCGTCTTAAATTCCGCCATTTCTTGCGTATCCTCTTTATTGCGCGTGCCTTCGGGGAAAATGAGCAATTGTTTGCCGTCTTTAAGCACTTTTAGCACTTGTTTCACCGACTCGATATCCGCCTCGCCTCTGCGTACGGGAATTGCGCCCATTTTGTGCAAGAACCAACCCGCAATAGGATTTTGGAAAAGTTCGTACTTCGCAAGTGCATGCGCTTCCTTTTTGAATAGCACAAAGTACGGAATCATCGAATCAAATTTGGAATAGTGATTGCAAGTAAACATTGCGCCTTTCACCTTCTTGGCGTTAGTTGCGTTGATCACCTTCGTCGGCCAAAAAATCATTTGTATAGGATGCAAAATCACTCTCAAAAAGCGGTAAGTTGCAAAGCTCTTTTCGGGCTTGTAGTACTTCTTTATTCTTTCAAGCGTTTTGGGGTCCATCTCACTGCTCGGAATAATCGTGCTATCGCGTTTTTCGGCATTCTGCTCGGTCGTTTCCTTTTTTTTCGTCTTGATGTGGACAACCTCTTTCACATGTGATACGACATCGTCGATTGCCATTGACGTGGTATCCACGTAGTCCGCGTCGTCCGCCTTTTTGAGGGGTGCGACTTCCCTATGCGAATCGTTATAATCACGTTGTTTTATATCCGCCAAAAGCGTGTCGTAATCCACACTTTCCCCTTTTTGCAAGAGCTGGGCATAACGTCTGTTCGCACGCTCTTCGGGCGTTGCGTCGAGATAGAATTTGCAGTTCGCGTTTGGCAAAACGAAAGTTCCTATATCTCTTCCGTCCAAAACGACGTCGTGTTTCGCGGCAAAATCGCGTTGCAAATCCACCATCTTGTACCTGACCGCCGGCAACGCCGAGATATCGCTTGCGGCTTTGGACATATAATGTTCGCGAAGATACGGCGTGGCGTTTATGCCGTTGACGTATATTTGTTGCGCGCCGTTTTCGTCGTATTTTATATCCATTTCAAGCGTTTTGAGCATTTCACCGACTTTTTCTTCGTCTTTTACGTCGATTCCGTTGCTCAAAGCAAGATACGCCGTGGCACGATACATTGCACCGGTATCGAGATAGATTATACCAAGGTCTTTTGCCACCGCTTTGGCGATTGTGCTTTTGCCCGCTCCCGCAGGTCCGTCGATTGCAATATTTATCATATTCCCTCCGAAAATCAGATGAGATTTATTTCATTCGTTTTTAGCGCGTTATTTAGCGCGTCTTTCGTTTTTTGAGTATGCTATTAGCGTATCGTTCGTTTTTTCAGCGCGTCTTTTGCGGCGCAAACGCCCGTCGAAAACGCAAGTTGCAAGTTAAATCCGCCCGTAAGTGCGTCTATATCGATAGTCTCACCCACGAAATACAAGCCCTCGACCTCTCTACATTCGCACGTCGGTTTGAGCCATTTTAGGTCAACGCCGCCCGACGTCACCACCGCTTCCGTAAACGGCGCAAGCGAAGTCACGTCAAATGTGAGATTTTTGAGCGTATTCACAAGTTTTGCACGCTCTTCTTTTGTAATTTCGTTCACTTTTTTGTTTTCGGCAATTCCCGCTCTTTTAAGAACGTAAGAATTGAGTCTGTCGGGCAAAAGCGCGCGAGTCACGTTCTTTATATCTTGATTTTTGCGCTCCTCGAATTCGCGCAAAATGCGTCTATCCAGTGTGTTTTTGTCAAGTGCGGGCTTCAAATCGAGCGACAAGGACACTTTGCTTTTTCTATTTACGTACGAGGATATCGTAAGCACGATAGGTCCGGATATTCCGCGCCTGGTGAATAGCATTTCTCCGAATTCGCTTGCCACCGTCTTTTCGTTTTCGTCGTAAGCGGTAAGTTGCACGTTTTTGAGAGAAATTCCTTCCAACATCGACACGTTTTGCGCAAGCAACAGCCCCGTCAAGGCTTGTTTCGGCTCGACTACATTCAGTCCGAATTTCTTAGCGAACTTATATCCGTCCCCCGTCGACCCCGTCGAAGCATAACTTACTCCGCCCGTCGCAACGATAACGACGTCGCAATCGATATTGCCAAAAGCCGTAACGACGCAAAATCCGTCGTCCGTCTTTTTTATATCCTCAACCTCACGATTGAGCATAACCGTTACACCGCTTTGGCGCATGCCCCATTCCAACGCTCTAATAACGTCGCTCGACTTTTGCGAGAGCGGGAAAACCCTATTTCCCCTCTCTACGACGAGTTTTAATCCCAAGTCCTCGAAAAAAGCCATGGTGTCTTGCGGTGTAAACCCGTACAGCGACGAGCGCAAAAACTTCTCGCCGTGCACGATATTTTTGGAAAATTCCTGCATATCGCAATCGTTGGTGACGTTGCATCTGCCTTTGCCCGTAATGTACAGTTTTTTGCCCGTTTTCTCGTTTTTTTCGAGCAAAACGACTTGTGCACCTCCGCGAGCAAGGAAAATCGAAGCAATCATTCCCGATGCCCCCGCTCCTATTACGCACGCTTTCATAGCTCGAACTCCGCGTTTTTTAGTTCTCTCACCGTTTCGTGGTCGGTGGAAAGCATTTGTACGGGCGTAACCGTGATAAAACCTCTGTCGAGTTGATAGCAATCTCCGCCTTTTATCTCGTCTTCGTGCTTATAGGCGTGTCCGTCGACGTAAAATACGTCGCGACCGCTCTCGTCGGGCTTGCTAAAATATTTTTCATCGTACGGCTGATATGCCACGGGCGCGATTTTTACACCCTTTATATCCTCTTTTTTGACGCAAGGAACGTTGAGATTTATCGTAACGTTTTCCTTTGCGTAACTCAAAAGCGTCGTCAAATTCCTTGCTACGAAATCGGCGGTAAACTCGTAATCGCTCACACCGTGCGTCCTAAGCGATACCGCAATTGACGGAATACGGTGGAACGTGCCTTCTTGCGCCGCTCCGAACGTCCCGGAGTAAATAATGTCGCTTCCCGCGTTCAGGCAAGTGTTAATACCTGAAATTACGGCGTCTATTTTGACGTCTTTCAAGAGATATTTCACGCCGAAAAGCACACAATCAGCAGGCGATCCGCTCACGGCGTAAGTTCTTATGCCCTCTATGTATCCCTTATCCTCATACGTGATTCCGCTAAAAAAACTCACCGAGTGCGACGTCCCCGAACGCTCAGACATAGGAGCAACCACGACTACGTCGTGTTCTTTGCTCAATCTCTTTGCCAGAGCGATTATACCCGGGGCAAAATACCCGTCGTCGTTTGAAATCAAAATCTTCATTTTCTCACCGATTTATCGCAAAATTTGCGCATTTATCGCAAATCCGCATACATACGAATTAATTATTGAATTTATTGAATTTTGTCGCACAAATCCAAAAGATATGCCACTTCCATATCGTTGAGCGGTCTGTACGCACCTCGCGCAAGTCCGCCAAGTCGAAGTTCTCCTATAGCGACGCGCTTTAAGAAAACCACTTTCTTTTCGACCGCCTCGAACATACGGCGAATTTCTCTGTTTTTGCCCTCGAAGATTATCACTTCGAGGCGGGTATAAACGTTGCTCGTATCGTCGGACGTCTCGATAGCCTCTTTTGCAAAAGTATCTTTTGGATTAATGGTTGCTTTTTTGCTTTCTCCCACCTTTTCGATGCCCGTAACTTTGACTTTGCTTCTTCCGTACTTCACGCCGTCAACCGTCACGCCTTTGCGAAGCGTCGCAAGGTCGCTTTCGTCAATCGTACCCTCTATTTTGACGATGTACGTCTTGGGAATTTCGCTCGACGGGTGCGTCAATTTGTAAGTAAGATTGCCGTCGTTGGTAAGCAAAAGCAAGCCTTCGCTGTCATAATCCAGTCTCCCGACGGGATATAGGCGCTTGTTTTTATAGTCCTCACCGATATAATCGGTGATTATCTTTCTCGGCTTAGAATATTCCTTTTGTTCCTCAACGATGCCTTGCTTTGCAAGTTTCTCGGCACGGTTTTTGATTTCTTCAAGTTCCGCATCGGTCTTTTTGCGACCGCTCTTGTTGTCTTTGTCCTCGTTGAGAGTGGTCACGCATCCCTTCGGCTTGTAAAACAAAAGATAATCGTAGTGCGTCACTCTCACCACTTTTTTGCCGTCGACGTAAACGACATCTTTGGACTCGTCAACGTCCGTTCCGACCTCCCTGACGACCTTTTTATTGACGCTTACACGACCTTCTTTCACGAGTTCGTCGGCTTTACGACGAGAGCACACGCCACATTCCGCGAGATATTTGTTTATACGCATATTTTCTCCGCGCGCCCAAACGAGCGCAAATTTATTAAAACGATTATACATAAAAAAATTATTAGTGGCAAGCATTTGTGTCGAGCAAATATCAAAATAGCGCAAAAAAAGACGAACAAGCCGTCTTTTTAGACAAATGTGTTTTTATTTTGCAAACATAAAGCAATATCGGCAATTTTAGGCAAAATTTTGCGATTTTTTCAAGCCTTTTAGCAACTTTCAACAATTAATCTTTCGCTTCCGTCCCTTTTGAGCGGATAGCCCAAATCTTGCCAGTTTCCCGTCACGTTTTGTTTTGCTTTCACTCTAATTTCGTTTTCACCGCTCGTGAGCATTGCCTCGTCAAGCGGACACATATAGTAGTTATCAAAGGCAAAATCAAGCATTCTAATCGTGTCGTTCCACATATCGGAGTGATTTAGCACCACACCGACAACTTGCATACCGCTTCGCTTTGCACCGGACACGAGACATCTTCCGCTCTTTTTGGTAAAACCGGTTTTAACGCCGTTTGCGCCGTCGTACAAGTGCAAAAGTTTGTTCTTGTTGCCGATATAACGTGCCTCGTCGTCAACGGTGATTTTTGCTTTGCTCGTGCTCACGATTTTGCAAAAATCCTCGTTTTCGTACGCTTTTGCGCAAATTAGAGCCAAATCGTACGCCGTGGTATAGTGCATTTCATCGTGCAAGCCGTGCGGATTTACGAAGTTTGAGCCATCCGCACCGCACCTTTTAGCAGTTTCGTTCATAAGATTAGCAAAATTTCGGATATTTCCGCTCGTTGCAACGGCAAGCGTTACGGCGGCGTCGTTTCCGCTTCTCAACATAAGACCCAAAAGCAAATCTTTTACGGATATCTTTTGCCCCTCTTTAAGATATATTGACGAGCCCTCCACGCCTTCCGCCTCTTTAGGCACGGTGATAATTTTATCGAGTGGCAAGTTTTCAAGCACGCATAGCGCAGTCAACACTTTTGTCGTGCTTGCGGGATAACACTTCTCGTTCATGCCCTCGTCGTATAGTACCCTCTTGCTTGATTGTTCGATAACCACCGCACCGCGGCTTTGCTTTTTGAGAGGTAGTACGTCAATGCGCTTTATCGTTTCAACTGAGTTGTTTTGCGTGATATTGCTATCGTTTTTGATGTTTTTTAGAATACTTTTTACGGAAAATTGTGTTTTTGGCATCAAAATCGAACTGATTAACGCCATAGTAAGACACACGACGCAAACCGCCATTATCAATATTTTCTTGGTATTTTCACTCATATTCCGCTCTCTCAATAGTCTTTTTTCAAGACGTTTGCAACGCTTTTGGCAAGATCAAGCCACTTGTTTTCTTCTTCCCTGTCCACCCTTACAAACTTCTTTTGCGCTCCGCAAATCAAAAATCCGAGCGGTGTTACGCTTATGCCTCCACCGCCCACGCCTGTGGGTGATTTGAGATTTTTGCCGTTTTCAACGTCCGCGCTTCCGCCGACGAAACCTACGCTTATTTTACTCACGGGCAAAATTATCGTACCGTCGCCGTTCACTATCGGCTTGCCTATAATGTCGTTGCTTTGAAGCGATTCTTTTAGACTGTCTATCGTTTGTTTCAATACGTCATCGAAGTTTTGCATCTTTTCCCTTTTTCTTTTATCAAACGCAAAATACTAATTATTTGCATTATGTTGATTTTTATTTCCATTGCACAATCGGCGTCAAATCTATCTCCGCAGCATCCATACACGCTTATTCCAAGCGGTAACAACGCCACAATCGCGCACAATATAGCACTGTTTTTTGCGTCGTCGAGCGCAAACAGAGCAATTATATTGAAGTATTTGAGCAGTTTTTGCTCTCTTGCATAGTCAATTGCACCTTTCACGGCGTCTATGGATATTGAGTTATCTTTTATCTTCGCTTTTTTGCCGTTTATTTGCAAATACGGCTCTTTTGCGAGATTTCCGCGCAATCTTACGATAGGAATTTTGAGCACGCTCAAATTGAGTTGTAGCGACTTTCTATCAAGCGACGCGTGTGCTTTTACGTTGATTTTTATCGGATAAAAAACAATCGTCAGCACGGTTTCTATCAAGATAACAACAATACCCCACGCCATAGATTTATATTGTGCAACGTTTGCGATTTTATTTATAAACAACGCAAAAAACAAACATCTAACACGCCAAAATGCAATTTAATATCATATAACAATTCAAATCAATCGGTAGATATTTTTTCAACGGCATTTTATCCTAAAAATCGCGGTTGATTGCGACGATAAAAAAAATGACCTTGCAAAAAGCAAAGTCGTTTTTTTATATCGTTTTGATTATTATCAGTCAAACACCTCAAATTGTTCGCCTTCGAGGAATTCGGGGATTTCATCGTCCGCCGTATCGTCCGGGGAGTTGTCTGCCGCCGCTTCTTCGAGCGTATGCTCTTCCACGACGTTTCCGTCTTCGTCCATAATGGTTCTGGTATGGAACAAGGTTTCTTGCGTGGGCGCGTTGATAAGCATAAGTTTCTCAAGCACTTCGTCGTAATCAGGCAACTCTTCGAGGCTCGAAATCTGGAATTTCTTCAAAAACCTGTCTCTTATACACATCTCCGAGCCCACGAGACGGACTCCTATCTCG
>URUQ01000039.1 GCA_900551145.1 uncultured Eubacteriales bacterium | reverse complement strand
CCAAAATAGTATGTTACAATCATATCGTTATGGAACAAGAAAAGACGAAAATTGACATCTACGATTTTGATAAGACGGCGATTCCGTACGATAGCGCGTTGCACTATTGGTTTTGGTCGATGGCGCATTGTCCGTGGACGCTTATTTTGTTGCCGTTTCAACTCTTTTGGGGTTTTTTGATGGTGACGAAAATTTTGCCTGTGCCGATTTTCAAGAAAATTGCGTTCAATTTCGTTTCGCTTATCAACACAGAAAAGACCGTCAAAAAGTACTGGGACAAGCATGAAAAGGACATTTACGACTTTTTCAAACCCGAAAATCGTGACCCGTCGCACAAAAGCGTGCTCATCAGCGCAAGCCCCGATTTTCTCATCGAAGAGATTGCAAAGCGTATGCAAATCGATTACTGCATCGCAAGCCCACACAGCAGAAAGAACGGGCATTTGCTCGGCAAAGTGTGCCGTAAGGACGAAAAAGTACGTCGCTTAAACGAGATTTTGCCGGATGTGGAAGTTGAAAACGTATATAGCGACAGTCTCGACCACGACCGTTACATATTTGCCCTCGGCAAGCATTGTTATCTCGCCACCAACGGCAACCTAAAAGAAATTGATTTTGAAAAAGAGATAAAGGCGTACGACGAGGCAAAGTCCAAAAAGAAATCCAAGAAAAAATCAAAATAAGATATATCATACAAAAAAGCGTGCTTTATCAAGCACGCTTTTTTGTTTTTGTCGCGATTACTTTGTTTGGTCGTCGATGTTAGAATTGTCGTTCTTGTTTTCACAGCAAGAGCAGTGGCATTCTTCCTCGTCTTTGAGGTCGTCAATCCAGTAGATTTTGTCTTTGAGAGCAAGGCTCACGATGTCGATGACGCACAAAATCCAACCGCCGAAGATCATAAGCAGGATAGCAAGTACGATGCCGAGCACGTTTTTGTTTTTCACGCTTTTTGCGAGACGATAAAGGTTTGCGGGGATATCCCAAAGCAGGCAAAGCAAAATTTTCACGATTTTGTCTAGGCCTTCATACCACGCAGTATATTTTTTTGCGAAGTCTTCCATAGTTTGTACCTCCAATTTATTTTTTACGGATAATGTTGTAACACTTGTCGGGCAACATGTCAAGTTATTGTTGAATCATTACGTTTTCCGTGATATAATTCTATTTAATATCTACAATATATATGCGCACACGCGCATAGAGGCGGACAATGGATTATAAAAGCGACATCGAGATAGCGCAAGAGGCAGAGATGCTTCCGATTATGCAAGTGGCAAAAAGTGCAGGCATAGACGAGAAATACGTCGAGCAATACGGCAAATATAAGGCAAAAATCGACTATGCCAATCTCGCCAAAAACGGCAAGGGCAAGAGTGGAAAACTCGTGCTTGTCACCGCCATAACCCCGACGCCCGCGGGTGAGGGAAAGACCACCACGACCATAGGACTTGCCGACGGACTCAAACGCATAGGCAAAGACGTAGTGGTTGCGCTTCGCGAGCCGTCTCTCGGACCCGTGTTTGGCATAAAGGGCGGAGCGGCAGGCGGAGGATACGCCCAAGTCGTTCCTATGGAAGATATCAATTTGCATTTCACGGGTGACTTCCACGCAATAGGCGCGGCAAACAATTTGCTTGCGGCAATGCTTGACAATCATATTCAACAAGGCAATGCTCTCGGCATCGACCCTCGCAAAATTACGTGGAAAAGATGCGTGGATATGAACGATAGACAACTTCGTTTCATCGTTGACGGACTCGGCGGAAAAGCAAACGGAACGCCGAGAGAAGACGGTTTCGATATTACCGTTGCAAGCGAGATTATGGCAGTGCTTTGCCTATCGTCCTCCTTGTCCGATCTCAAAGAACGCCTCGGGAAAATCATAGTGGGTTATACCTACGACGATAAGCCCGTTACGGCGGCGGATCTCAAAGCGCAAGGCGCAATGACCGCACTCTTAAAAGACGCTATAAAGCCCAACCTCGTACAAACACTCGAAGGCACTCCCGCACTCGTTCACGGTGGGCCTTTTGCCAATATCGCGCATGGTTGCAATAGCGTCATTGCAACCAAAACGGCACTTTATCTTGGCGATTATGCGGTTACAGAGGCGGGTTTTGGCGCAGACCTCGGTGCGGAGAAGTTTTTGGACATCAAATGCAGAATGGCAAATCTTGTGCCAAACGCAGTGGTTATCGTGGCAACGGTGCGCGCGCTCAAAATGCACGGCGGTCTTGCAAAGAGCGACCTTGCTACGGAGAATTTGATTGCGCTTGAAAAGGGTATTCCCAATCTTTTGCGCCACGTATCCAATATCAAAAACGTATACAAACTTCCGTGCGTCGTTGCGGTCAATCGCTTCCCGACAGATACGGATAAAGAGATAGATTTCGTCATTTCCAAATGTAAGGAGCTTAATGTAAACACGGTGCTTTCCACTGTGTGGGCAGACGGCGGAAAGGGCGGAGAAGAGCTTGCAAAAGAAGTTGTTCGTCTTTGCGAGAGCGAGGACAATTCCGCTTTTGAATTTGCTTACGATTTGAATGACGGTATTGTCGAAAAGATAGAAAAAGTAGTGCGCAAAGTCTACGGCGGTGACGGCGTAAATTTTGTGCCGAACGCGATGAAACAGATCAAAGCACTCGAAGATTTGGGTTTTTCACACCTTCCCGTGTGCATTGCAAAGACGCAATATAGTTTCTCGGACGATGCGAGCAAGCTCGGCGCGCCGAGCGGATTTACCGTGACGGTCAAAAACGTCAAAATCAGCGCGGGAGCAGGCTTTATCGTCGTACTTACGGGGGACATTATGACGATGCCCGGTCTTCCCAAAGTGCCTGCGGCAGAAAAAATAGACGTTGACGAAAACGGCAAAATTACGGGACTTTTCTGATATGAGACAAAAGCTTTCCAATTTCGGCTTCACACGTAAGAGCGGTATACTTATGCCCGTGTCAGCACTTCCCGGCAAATACGGCATAGGCTCTTTTGGTGCGCAAAGTTTCAAGTTTATAGACTTTCTCGTTGAGTGCGGACAACGTTGTTGGCAAGTTTTGCCGCTCAATCCCACCGCTTACGGAGATTCCCCCTATCAATCCCCTTGCTCGTTTGCTGGCAATCCTTATTTTATCGATATCGACTTGCTCGTGCGAGACGGATTGCTCGCCAAGGACGAGGCAAAGGCGGAAGAAACGGACGCAAAACGCATAGATTACGGCAAGTTATTCGAGACGAGAATACGCCTTCTCAAAAAGGCGTATGCACGCTTCAAGGTGAATTCCGATTTTATTCGTTTTAAGCAAAAAAACGCCGATTGGCTTGACGATTATTCGCTTTTTATGTCTCTCAAAGAAGCCAACGGCTACAAACAATGGACGGAGTGGGGCGATTGCAAGTTTTACGATTACGCCAAACTCAAAAGAGCGGAATATGCGGGCGAGTGCGAGTTTTGGAAATTTGTCCAATACGAGTTTTTCTCGCAGTACAAAGCGGTCAAGAAGTACGCAAAATCAAAGGGTATTTCCATCATAGGAGATATGCCCATTTACGTTGCCTACGACAGCGTGGAAGTGTGGAGCAATCCGCTTTCCTTCTTGCTTGACGACAACCTCTCGCCAAAGGTGGTTGCGGGGTGTCCTCCCGACGCGTTCTCGGACGACGGGCAGTTGTGGGGCAATCCGATTTGTGACTGGAAGAAGATGGAGCAAGAGGGTTTTTCCTGGTGGAAGAAACGCGCCGAGCGCACTTTCAAACTGTACGATATTATAAGGATAGACCATTTCAGAGGTTTTGCGGGATACTACGTCATACCCGCAAAGGACACCACCGCCAAAAACGGCAAATGGGAAGAGGGCGTAGGTTATCCTCTCTTCGAGGCTATATCCGACGCCGTCCCAAAGGCAAAAATCATAGCGGAGGATCTCGGGCACATCACCGACGACGTGCGTGAACTGCTAAAAAAGACGGGTTACCCCGGTATGAAAGTGCTTCAATTTGCTTTCACCGACAGCACCAACGAGTATTTGCCCAAGAACTATAAGAGCGAAAACTGCGTCGTCTACACGGGTACGCACGACAGTATGCCCACCAAGGCTTGGTATGAATCATTGGACGATAAGACCAAAAAGGTCTTTGAAAGGGAGTGTCCTTGCCGGTTTTCTCAAACACCAACCAACGCGCTCGTGTCGCTTGCCCTTGGTTCGAATGCAAATCTTGCGATTATACCTCTTCAAGATTATATGGAACTCGGTGAAGAGTCGCGTATCAATATGCCCTCAACGGCGCAAGGCAACTGGACGTGGAGAGTGTCTAGTAGATACGCCACCTCCGCTCTCAAAACCAAAATTTTGCAACTCACCGCCAAGGCAAACCGACTGTAAAAATATAAGAATTTTATACCATTTGCCTTGTTAAAAACGGCATAATTTATCCCCCCCCCAAATGACATAATTTTTGTTGAAAAATTGCAAAAAAACGCTCAAAAAAACGAGCGTTTTTTCATATAACTTGTAAACAAAAAATACACTTACATTATGAGAATTGCATTGTGCGGAGCACTCGGAAAGATGGGTAGAGAAGTCTACGAATACTGTCAAAACGTCAGTGATATAGACGTCGTTTCGTTGGTGGACAAACGCTTTTACGACACGGATTTGAATAAAGACGTATCGCAAAATCAGCGTTCTGTTGACACAAATTCACATAAAAACACATCGCAAAAACAACGTCTTTTCGATAACGAATTTTGCACAGATACTATGGATATAAACGCCTTTTGCAACGGGGCTGACGGCGAAGTCGAAGCGGTGAGCGATATCAACGACGCGCTATGCGATTTTGACGCAATAATTGATTTTTCGGCACATAAAGCGACGATTTCGATACTTAAAGTGGCGATTGTGCGAAGATGTGCCGTCGTGCTTGCCACCACGGGACACGACGAAGATGAGAAAAAATATATAGAATACGCCTCTCGTTTTATACCCGTTTTTTATGCGGGGAATATGTCGCTCGGTATAGCCGCGATGGCAAAATGCGTGAGGGAAACGCTTTCGGTTTTCAACCGCACCGACACCACTCGTATCTGTACTCCTTATGAAAGCGCGCACTGTATCTGTAACGAAGATACCGTTATTGGAGGCGCAAGCCGTAGCGACAATAAAAATCGCATTGGCAACCGCAACGATGTCAAAGGTATAGACGTTGAGATAATAGAAACTCATCATACGCAAAAATCCGACGTCCCGTCGGGCACTGCGCTTATGCTTGCCGATGTCGTCAAGCAAACGATAGGCGGACAAATAGTGGTGGGTAGGCACGAAAACGGCAAGAAAAAAGAAGGTGACATAGGCGTGCACTCTCTTCGTATGGGAAGTGTCTTCGGGAAGCACGAAGTGCGTATAAACACGGGTGAGGAAACATTGACGTTTATACACGAGGCACTATCCCGCAAGGTGTACGCAAAGGGCGCAATCGAGGCGGTGCGGTTTGTTGAAAAGCAAAGCGCGGGGATATACGGAATAGACGATTTGCTATAGATTTATATGCTTATTGCAAAATACAACGGGGAAAGTCGATTTTTATTTCTTTGCATTTGAAAAATCAACGATTTTTCGTTTTTGAATTGAATTTACAGGTTTTTACATATTTGCGAATGACGTTATACACACTATTTGCGAGGTGAATTATGAAAAAAGTAATAAAAATAATAGGGCTTGCAGTTCTATTTTTCGCAATATTTAACGTTGTTTGTGATAAATCGGCAACGAAAAATCAGCGTAATATTTGTGAGGCGTTTAGCGTTTTTGATATGGTGTCACCAAAAATCATAGATTTTTACGAAAGCGAAATCGCGGGCGAAAAGGTGGTGTCGGACAAGAGTGCGAAGCAGATTGAAAATATTGCGCAAAAGTATTCTATATACGACAAAAAGGCGCAAGGGGTGCTTATCGTATACGATTTTTGCAAGCGCACGGGCGGAGGTATGGACTTCCCGACGATTGCGAAAATGAGCGACGGCAAAATAATTGCGCTCGTCAAAGCGCGCGCCAAGGTGTACGAGCAATCTATATCCGAGGAAAAGAAAACCGACCTCAAACGCAAATCAAAAGAAATTTTGGGAATAAGCATTTGACTGGCAATCTTTTTGATGAAACCGTTCGCAAAAATAAAAAAGGGCTTGTAAATCGCAAATACGGATAAAACCGCCCGAGAACCGATTGATAGCGGTTTGAAAAAGGTAAGAATAGGCAAAAGGAAAGCGAACAAATCAAAATCTCTTGAAATATAGCATGGTAGATGATATACTATTTCTATTAGGAGGTGTAGTATGGATTCTACACAAAAAGAGTTTTTGACCGCTAAGGCAAGACAACTGCGCAACGACGCGATAGAGACCATCGGCAGATTCGGCTCCGGGCATATCGGCGGTTCGATGTCGGTTATGGACGCTTTGACGGTCATTTATTATGCAAAGGCAAACGTCGATCCCAAAGATCCCAAAAAGAAAGATCGCGACAGAGTGATTATGTCCAAGGGCCACGCGGGCCCCGCGATGTACGCCGTGCTTGCGGACAAGGGATACTTCCCAAAGGAGTGGCTTGCCACCCTCAATCAAAACGGGACACGACTTCCTTCGCACTGCGATATGGTCAAAACTCCCGGCATCGATATGACGGCGGGCTCGCTCGGACAAGGCTTGTCTTGCGCGGTGGGTATGGCACTCGGTTGCAAAATGGATAAAAACCCCGCTACGATATATTGCTTTATCGGTGACGGAGAGAGCCAAGAAGGGCAAATCTGGGAAGCGACTATGTTTGCAGGCTCGCACAAACTCGACAATCTCATCGTGCTTCTCGATTACAACAAAATGCAACTTGACGGCGCGGTTGCGGACATCAACGACATTGCGCCCGTCGAGGACAAGTGGAAAGCGTTCGGATTCTTCGTGCAAAGCATTGACGGACACGATATAGAGGCAATATCCGACGCAATCGACAACGCAAAAGCTCAACACGATAGACCGAGCATGATCGTACTCAACACCATTAAGGGCAAGGGCGCGTCCTTTGCGGAGAGCGCAAGCAATTGCCACAGTATGAGCATCAGTGAAGAGATGTGGAGAAAAGAGACGGGGAGGTATGCACAATGACCGACGATAGAGAATTGAGACAGACTCTTGCAAACGCGCTCGTCGATAAGGCAAAAACCGACGACCGCATAGTGGTGCTCGAAGCCGACCTTATGAGTTGCCACGCAACCAAAGTTTTCAAAGCGGCGTATCCCGATAGATTTGTTAACGTGGGTATTGCAGAACAAAATATGATAGGCATAGCGGCGGGATTGTCCGCGATGGGCAAAATTCCGTTTGCGTACAGTTTCGGTCCGTTTGCGACGCGCAGGTGCTATGACCAAATTTTCATTTCCGTAGCATACGCACACCAAAACGTCAAAATCGTGGGTAGCGACCCCGGCGTTACGGCAGAGTATAACGGCGGTACGCATATGCCGTTTGAAGATATGGCTCTTATGCGTGCAATTCCCGATATGGTATGCTTTGAACCTACCGACGCGACTATGCTTGAAAAAGCGGTGGGACAAATAATCGACCACGAAGGCGCGGTGTATATACGTATGCAACGCAAGAAACCCGAAAAGGTGTTTGACGATACTCTTGATTTCAAGCTCGGCAAGGCAATCAGGATAAGAGAAGGCAAGGACGTAACGCTTATCGCAAGCGGTATCGAGGTTGCAAGAGCAATCGAGGCGGCGGAAATTCTCGGTCAAGAAGGTATAGACGCAAGAGTGGTGAATATCCACACGTGGAAGCCTATCGACAAGGACGAAATAATTGCTTGCGCAAAAGAAACGGGCGCAATCGTGACTTGTGAAAATCACAACGTCATCAACGGCCTCGGTAGCGCGGTTGCGGAAGTGCTCGTGCAAAATCTCCCCGTGCCTATGAGAATGGTGGGCGTCAAAGACGAGTTCGGACAAGTCGGTAAAAACGCATACCTCAGCGAAGTGTATCATCTCACGGCGCAGGACATCGTGGAAAACGCGAAAGCGGTTCTTGTTCAAAAACGCTAAAAGATAAAAAATCTACGGACAAAGAAACACCGCAACGGATAAGTTGCGGTGTTTCGTTTTATCGTATATCAAACCTTGACAAACACGTTTAACGGCAAGTCTTTTGGTAAGTTATATCGATACGGTGCTATATGGCGTTATCATTATAAAACGCAAAAACAAACAAAAACGACGGTTTAACCGTCGTTTTATGTGTTATAAAGTGGTTGTTTGCAAAATTAATGCACGGAGAACAAGATGTCGCCGTAAGAGGGATAGGGCCAATAAGACTTTGCGGTGCCGAGTTCCATCTCGTCGCAAATCTTGCGGAGGGATGCCATTGCGACGAGCACTTCGTCGTGGTAGCAACGCGCGCCGACGATGTTTTCTCCGAGAGAGTGCGCTTTGTCGAGCGAGGATTTGAGGTTCTTGACTGCGCCGGTCGCATTTTTGAGTTCGGTGGCAAGATTGACTGCGATTGCCTTTTCTTCGTCCGCGTCTACGCCGAGCGCAACGCTTTCGTTGGCGGATTTTGCGACGTCACCTTTGTATTTGATGACGGCGGGGATTATATCCATCGTTGCCATATCCAACATTGTCATTGCTTCTATGTTGAGAAGTTTGCAATAGTTTTGAGTGTAGATTTCTTGTCTGGATTTGAGTTCCGCTTCGCTGAAAACATGCATGTGTTTGAAG
This sequence comes from uncultured Eubacteriales bacterium, assembly GCA_900551145.1. Classification (GTDB taxonomy): domain Bacteria; phylum Bacillota; class Clostridia; order Christensenellales; family CAG-917; genus CAG-475. The sequence goes on along the minus strand of URUQ01000039.1, from coordinate 1,673 downwards.
AGTTCCACGTTCTTTTGCGAAGTGAGCAATGGTAGTGCGTCGACTGTGGAAACAAGGTTGAGAAGTCCGCGTCTTTGCGCTTCTTTCGTCCACTCGTCCGAATAGTTGTTGCCGTTGAAAATGATTTTGCCGTGCTCGTTCATAACGCGCTTGATGATTGCGGTTATGCCCGCGTTGACGTCGGACGCATTTTCGAGTTCGTCGGCAAACTGTTCGAATTGCTCCGCCATAATAGTGTTGAGCACCAAGTTGACGCTTGCAATCGATTGAGACGAGCCCGGCATACGAAATTCAAACTTATTGCCCGTAAACGCAAACGGGGAAGTACGGTTGCGGTCGGCGGTGTCCATAGCGAATTTCGGAAGCACGTGTACGCCGATTTCCACTTCGCATTTCGCGCGGCGAGAATAGGTGCGTCCGTCCGCGATTGCTTGCAAAATGCCTGTAAGTTCGTCTCCGAGGAACATACTCACGATTGCGGGCGGCGCTTCGTTTGCGCCGAGACGGTGGTCGTTTGATGCGTTTGCCACGACTATGCGGAGAAGATCTTGATGAGAGTCTACGCCCGCAATGACCGCAGCAAGCATAAGTAAGAATTGCGCGTTGTCTTGCGGACTCTTGCCGGGGTCGAAAAGATTGGTTCCGTTGTCCGTTGAGAGCGACCAATTGTTGTGCTTACCGCTTCCGTTTACGCCGTCGAACGGCTTTTCGTGCAAGAGGCAAGTCATATTGTGCTTGGACGCGACTTTTTTCATAATTTCCATCGTCAATTGGTTTTGGTCGGTTGCGACGTTGACGGTGGTGAAGATAGGCGCAAATTCGTGTTGCGCGGGGGCAACCTCGTTGTGTTTGGTCTTGGCAAGAATACCGAGTTTCCAAAGTTCCTCGTCAAGTTCCTTCATATATTTTACCACTCTCGGCTTGATTGCACCGAAGTAGTGGTCGGAAAGTTCTTGTCCCTTGGGCGGGCGGGCGCCGAAGAGCGTGCGTCCCGTATAGAAGAGGTCTTTGCGTTTTTCGTACACGGCGGTGTCGATGAGGAAGTATTCTTGCTCGGGGCCTACGTTGACATTGATTCTTTCAGCCTTTTTGCCGAGAATGGAGAGAAGTCGCAATCCTTGTTTGTTGATTGCTTCCATAGAGCGCAAGAGCGGGGTTTTTTTGTCGAGAGCGTCACCGTTGTAGGAGCAGAACGCCGTCGGAATGCATAAAATTCCGTCCTTGATAAATGCGTAGGAAGTGGGGTCCCAAGCGGTGTATCCGCGCGCCTCGAAAGTGGAGCGCAAACCGCCGGAAGGAAAACTCGACGCGTCGGGCTCGCCTTTGATGAGTTCCTTTCCGCTAAGCTCCATTATTACACCGCCGTCTTTGGTGGGTGCGATGAAAGAGTCGTGCTTTTCGGCAGTGATGCCGGTGAGCGGTTGAAACCAGTGAGTGAAGTGAGTGACGCCTTTTTCCACAGCCCACTCTTTCATCTCGTTTGCGATTATATTTGCCATATCGCGTGAGAGAGGCAAGTCAAGCGCGCAACATCTTTTGAGTTCACGATAAGTTTCTTTGGGCAAACGCTTGCTCATCACCTTGTCGTCGAACACCATGCTACCGTACAAATCCGACATCATATCAGTATTCTCCGAAAAATTTATTATAGTGCCTATTATAATCACATTTTA
>URUQ01000038.1 GCA_900551145.1 uncultured Eubacteriales bacterium | reverse complement strand
GCGGAAGCCAAATTATATCGGTTTCCGCACTTTATTCTTTTCAAACGATGGCTTAAAGTCGTGTTTTCGTATTATTTGCGCATCACAACAAGATGCATATTACACCGCCCTTGCCCTCGTTGACGATACGTCCGAGAGTTTTGCGCAACTTCTGTTCCGCATCGGTGGGCACGGTCTGCAACTTGTTGTTGATGCCGTCCGCAACGAGCGTCGAAAGCGAACGCCCGAAAATGTTGGTATTCCAAATCGCCTGCTTGTCGTTTTCAAAATCGAGTAGCATACTGTCAACCAAGTCTTTGCTCTGTTGTTCACTGCCAACAATGGGACTTACTTCAGTCTCGACGTTGACTTTCATAATATGCAAGGACGGTGCGCTTGCTTTGAGTTTTACGCCGTATTGTTGACCTTGGTGCAAGATTTGCGGTTCTTGCAATTCGATCTCGTCCATAGTGGGCATAACGATGCCATAACCGAGCGTTTCCACTTGCTCCATTGCAGATTGAAGTTTTTGGATTTTGTCCCTACCCTTGCAAAGTGCTTTAAGCTCGGTAAGCAAATCGAAATCGTCCTCTATATCTATACCGCACTCCGTGCTTGCGACCTTGAAAAACACTCCGTCTTTGGGTTTCATATCCACTTGCACTCTTCCCTTGCCTGCATCGATACCGATTGACAAAGGTTGTTGCCAATAGTTTGCGTTTTCAAAATATCCGTCGATTTTGTCGTAGTCTTTCATCTTGTCGACGTCGTCCGCCATTCTTTCGACGTTTTCGATAAGTTCTCTTACGACGTCGTTGTCGAGGGGCAACGCTTGCACCCAACGAGGCAAATCGAAGTCGATGATTTTGACGCTAAATTCAAGCAAAATCGTCTCCAAAATCTCGCTGATGTCGCTCTCTTTCATTGTGAGTGCGTTCTTGACGATGACGGGTGCGTCATACTTCTTTGCAAGTTCGTCTTTGAGTTGTTGCGCGCTTTGAGAGTTTTCGTCCGCAACGTTGAGAACGATTGCAAACGGCTTTTTGCACTCTTTGAGTTCGCGCACCACTCTCTCTTCCGCCTTGACGTAATCTTCACGCGCAATATTGCCGAAACTTCCGTCCGTCGTCACCGCAAGCGCAATGGTGCTATGTTCTTTAATGACCTTTTGCGTGCCGATTTCCGCCGCCTTTGAAAACGGCATATCCTCGTCCGACCATGGCGTGGAAACCATACGTTCCTTGCCGTCTTCCTCCGCGCCGAGTGCTCCGTCCACGAGATACCCAACGCAATCTATAAGCCTCATATTGACGGCAATATTATCTCCCACCGACACCCTTACCGCCTCGTTCGGCACGAAGCGCGGTTGTGTGGTCATAATAGTCTTTCCGTCTGCGGATTGAGGAATTTCGTCTATCGCACGACTGCGTTCGTCGGCATTGACAATTCCGTCAACCACAAATTGTTGCATCACTTGTTTGATGAGCGTCGATTTACCCGTGCGTACGGGGCCGACCACTCCTACGTAAACGTCTCCGCCCGTTCGTGACGCTATGTCTCGATAAAGGTCAAATTTATCCATAAACTCCTCCAACTTGGTTTGCTATACTCTATGAGCGGTCGGTTGCGCTTATGCAAAAAATTGAAAATTCGCATCAAAAAACCGCTCGACTCGCAAGCGGTTTTGCTTTTTTGCTTATTTGCGGATTTTCTCACCGCTTTATCGGAAAAAAGTAAAGTTTAGTTTCAAATTATTTTGCGGATTTTGCCGATATCGGCAAAATTTATAGGTTGGTTTGAAAATAATATGCCGATTTTTGCCGATAACGGCAAAAAAACACCGCAAAGCGTTTGTTTGCCTTGCGGTGAAAAGATTTTTGTTTTTGCGTTATTTGTTCATCACTTCGAGGCATTGTGCAAAGAATTGCGTTGCCTTTTCCATTGCGTCGATGCTTACGCGCTCGTTGATTGCGTGTATACGCTTTTGGTCGTCAAGCGTCATAAGGAAGGGTGTAAAACGATAGATATTGTCGCATACTTCACCGTAATAACGGCTGTCGCTATTGGCGATAAACATATACGGAGCGGTGACCATCGTCGGGAAGATTTGCTTGATAGCGACGTTGAGGTCGTGCCACGGTTTGACGTCGATGGGAGATACTGCGGTTGCTTCCGTGCCTTTGCCGTGTCTTTCCACCTTTACGTCTTTGCCGAGCAATTTTTGCGTGTATTCAAGCACTTCGTCACTCGTAACACCCGTGATTATACGAGTGTTGATATTTGCCGTAACCTTGGGCGGAATGACGTTTTCGGCGTCGCTTCCGTGAAGCATGGTTTGCGCAAACGTCGTGGATATGAGCGCATTGGTGAGAGATATCTTCTTAAACACGAATTTGAGCAAAGGACTCAAAATGTCTCTGTTTACGAGGATAAATCTAAACGGGAATTTCACGTGAGGCGCGATGAGTTTGAACGTTTGCTTGGTAGCAGGCGTCCATTTGCTGGGCATCGGATGCTTGTCAAGTTTGACGAGAGCCTTGCCCATAATTGCCGCCGCCGACGGCTTCTTGGGGTTGGAAGCGTGTCCGCCCGCCTTTTCGACTGTCAAGGTCATATTCATATTGCCTTTTTCGCACGTTGCGATAAGACCAAACAACTTATCTTCGCCTATCATCTTGCCGTCGATAATCGTACCGCCCTCGTCAATAATGTATTCGAGTTTGATATTATGCTCTTGAAACCACTTGCAAATATGCGCCGCGCCTTCTTCCGTCCACGCCTCTTCGTCGTGACCGAAGCAGAAATACACGTCTCTTTCGGGTTGCCAACCTTCCGAGAGCAGTTTTTCCATTGCTTCGAGCAAGGAAATCATCGTACCTTTCATATCTTGCGTTCCGCGTCCCCAAATAAATCCGTCGTCAATCGTACCGCCAAACGGCTCGTAATCCCAACCCTCTTTGGGTGCGGGAACTACGTCTTGGTGCGCAAGAAACGCGCCCGGCAACAACTCGGGATTTTTGCCCTTGAAGCGATACACGAGGCTGTAATTGTTGATGACGGTCTTTTGTGCCGTTGAGTGAATGAGCGGATAGGTCTTTTCAAGCCACGCGTGATAGTCACGGAAAGGCTTGTCAACTCCCTCGAACTCACCGACCATCGACACCGTGGGGATTTGCACTGCTTCGGACAAGTGTTTTGCAATGACGTCTTTGTCAAACTCTCTTGCCTTATATTCACCGGCGTCAATCTCTTTGGGCTTGCACAAAAGCGTGCGGATAAGCATAGTTAAAAGCAACATAATTTTTCTTCCTTATTGTTTTTATATCGTTTTATGTTGATATTATAATATCTTTTTATAAGATTTGCAATATCGAAAAAACATTTTTCAAACGCCGAGTTGATTGCAACCGCAATTTGACAAATCTACGAACGCAAACGCAAAAGCAGGCTTCAAGCCTGCTTTTTATATCGTTAAAATGTCGATTCCGTGTTAAATCTCTCTCGTTGCTTTTTCGAGGAATTTCAAATCTTTGCCGTCGAGATATTTGCCTATGGTCTTGCGCACCGTCTTATGATATGCGTTGAGCCATGCTTTTTCACCATCGTCAAGCAATTTCACGTCTATTGCGTCAAGGTCGAACGGCACGAGTGTTATCGTCTCAAACGCGCAGAATGTACCGTATTCGGTCTTTTCTTTCTCCACGCAAAGCACAAGATTTTCGTGTCTTATACCAAACTTGCCTTCCTCGTAAAACCCCGGTTCGTTGGACGTAACCATACCCGGCAAAACGGCAAACTTGGACGTAAACGCTCTCGGTGAGATATTTTGCGGTCCTTCGTGAACATTGAGCAAATATCCCACGCCGTGTCCGGTGCCATGCTTGAAGTCCATACCGTGGGCGTACATCGGTGCTCTTGAAATCATATCGAGGCGTGCGCCAGTCATTCCTTTGGGGAACGTCGCCCTTGCAAGCGCGATATGCGATTTAAGCACGATGGTAAACGCGCGCTTTTCCTCATTCGTAACCTTGCCCATCGCGAACGTACGAGTTATATCCGTCGTGCCGTAGCGATATTGCGCACCGCTGTCAACGAGGAGCAATCCCTTGTTTTCCACGACTTTGTCCGTCTCGGGAGTTGCGGAATAATGCACGATTGCGCCGTTTGAAGCGTATCCGCAAATGGTGTCAAAACTGAGGTCGAGGAAGTTTTTACTCTCTCTTCTAAACGCTTCGAGTTTGTCCGCAAGCGAAATTTCGCTCATCACGTCTTTGCCAGCGTTCTCTTTTAGATAACGCATAAATTTGAGCACCGCAACGCCGTCCTCGACGTGCGCTTTTTTCATATTCTTTATCTCTACCGCGTTCTTGATTGCCTTTCTCATCGTCGTGGGGAAAGAATCCGTCTCTTTGACGTTCTTTATAAGAGAGAACAGCGCATAATTGGTCTTTTCTTTGTCGATAAGCACCTTTCCCTCTATTTGCGAAGCCACGCCGTAAACGTCATTATAAGGCAACGTATTTATATTGTTTTTCGCAAGATTTTTCTTGCATTTTGCGTCGAGTTTTCTCTCGTCGATAAACAACGTCGCACCGTCCTTGGACACGATTGCGTACGCGTAATTGACAGGGTTGTACTCTATATCGCTTCCGCGCATATTGAAAAGCCAGGCGATATCGTCAAGCGATGACACAAGCGCGTATTCGCAACCTTGTTTTTCAATGTCTTTTTGCAAGTTTTCAATCTTGCTTCTTACACTCTCACCCGTTGCGTTATCGGGCAAAAACCAAGCCTTCGTAGGCGCGACTTCGGGACGATCTTGCCATATACGGTCGATAACTTCACCGCAATCGACAAGCTCGACGCCTTTGACACTCTTTTTAATTATTTCAACGAATTCAACCGTAGCCGTGGTAAAATCAAACGCGATTTTGGGCGTATCGGAGAGTTTTTTCACAAACTCGAAAATAGACGGCACGCCCTCTTCACCTGCTTTCATAAGCACGGTATCGGTTGCTTTAAGTTGCTCTGCCGCTTGGATAAAATATCTTCCGTCCGTCCACAGATACGCGCCGTCTCTCGTCACTACGAGCGTGCCCGCGCTTCCCGTAAATCCGCAAAGAAACGCACGCGTTTTGAAGTGATCCACGACGTACTCACTTCCGTGATCGTCACTCGTAAACACGATATACGCGTCGATTCCGCCGTTTCTTACGTACTCTTGCAATTGTTCAATATCTCTTTTCATATTTCGCCTGAAAACTTTTCATTTTTTTGTATTATACCACTCAGAAACTTATATGGCAATATTTAATTTATATAAGACGGTATCCGTATAAAAATGAAAGAGCAGGACTTGTTCATCGGCGGAGCGAGATTGCTTGCAAGCGGAAGCGGAGCGTGCAGTGTGACCGAGGTCACAGCCATACGAAGTATGGTGACGGCAAATGCCGTCAAGTTCGAGTTCGGTTGCCAAAACGAGTATAAAAAAACCAATCCGCCACCGGTGCGGATTGGTAAAATGTGGTGGAGGCAACAGGACTCGTCAATCAGCGGAGCGAGATTGCTTGCAAGCGGAAGCGGAGCGTGCAGTGTGACCGAGGTCACAGCCATACGAAGTATGGTGACGGCAAATGCCGTCAAGTTCGAGTTCGGTTGCCAAAACGAGTATAAAAAAACCAATCCGCCACCGGTGCGGATTGGTAAAATGTGGTGGAGGCAACAGGACTCGAACCTGTGACCTCACGGATGTGAACCGTGTGCTCTAACCAACTGAGCCATGCCTCCGTACAATGCGTGAGGATACACGCATTGAATTTTGAATGCGATTATGATTTGTACATTCTCTTACGAGCAGCTTCTGCTTTCTTTTTGCGTTTTACGCTGGGTTTCTCGTAAGCCTCTTTCTTGCGGAGGTCACCGATGATGCCGTCACGAGCGCATTTTCTCTTAAAACGACGGATAGCGTTTTCCAAGCTTTCGTTTTCGCCGACTTTAACTGTAGACATCTTATTCACCTCCTCGAAAATGGATTTTACCCTACTATTATACACAAAATATCGTCGATGTCAAACGAAAATGCAACAACGAGCGGTGCTTTTTGAAAAATGCGTGCTCAATCGCATCGAATAAAAATTACTCTATCCTATCAATGCCGATTTTATATTGAATTATTAATTATTCTGCGCTTTTACGATTTTTCTATTTTTCTATAAGATATTGCATAAATATGCGGGAAATGCGGATTTGATATGCGAAATTTGAAAAAACGAGGTCAAAACGCTGGACTTATGCAAAAATGCGTGGTATGATTTGTTCATCAAATTGGTAGAGGCGCGAGTCTTATGACAAGCCGACGACGCGGACTACGTCGCGGTGGCAAAGGAAAACTCGCCGAAAGGTATTTCGTTCGGTCCGGAACGGTTTATCTTGGGACAACGCAGAATATGCGTTGTACTGTCACCGCAAGGTGGAGCGCTATCGACATTGACAGGTTATTTTTTATCCGCAATGTTGTTGGCATTGCGGATTTTTTATCTTCAATGCATTAGCCGTCGATTTGAATATTCTTTTCGAGGAGCATCAAACAATGAAAAAAGCAATGAAAATCATTACGATCATGCTTGTTTTGTCTGTTTTGGCGGGTTGTATAGTGGCACTTACCGCTTGCAACGATTCAAAAGACAAAGACAATCAACTTGTCGTAGGCTTGGAATGTGCGTATATTCCATTCAACTTCACGCAACAAACCGATGCCAACGACGCCGTAAAAATCAGCAACGCCGACGGCTATGCCAACGGCTACGATATCCTGTTTGCAAAACGCATAGCGGACGCATTGGGCAAGGATCTCGTAATCGTCAAGACGGATTGGGACTCTCTCGTCCCCGGCGTACAAGCGGGCACGCTCGACCTCGTAATCGCGGGTATGAGCCCGACGGCGGAACGTCGTGAATCCATCGACTTTTCACAGCCATACTATCAAAGCAATCTCGTAATAGTCGTAAGGAAGGACAGCAAATACGTAAACGCACAAAATCTCGACGATTTTTCGGGGGCAAACCTCGTGGCACAAATAGGCACATTCCACAACGACGCCCTCCAAGAGCAAGCATCGGCGCACGGAATAATCGCGGGCACACCAATGGCCACATTCCCCGAAATGACGGTTGCGCTCAACTCGAAGTCCATTGACGGCTACGTGGCGGAAGAGCCCGGCGCGATTGCGGACTGCGCGGCAAACAGCAATCTCACCTACGTACATCTCGTCAACAACTCGACGGGCTTCACCGCAAGCGACGAGGACACGCAAATTGCGATCGGTATGAGAAAAGGCTATGAATACGCCGACCAAATCAATGCGCTTTTGGCAGGCATATCTCAAGAGGAACGCCTCTCTATGATGGAAGACGCGGTGCGCTTTTCCACCGACAATTCGGCAAATCACTCCACCTTCTTCACAAGAGTGGGCAACATAATCAAGACCTATTATCTATCCATACTAAAAGGTGTGGGCTACACCATTTTGGTGGCTATCGTTGGCACGGTTGTAGGCTTGTTTATCGGTATCCTAATCGGTATTTATCGCACTCTCGGTACTCCAAAAAACAAATTTTTGGCAGTGCTTAAAAAGATAGGCGACTTTATCCTATCGGCATACATTGAGATATTCCGCGGAACGCCGATGATGGTGCAAGCAATGGTCATATTCTGGGGCTTTGCGCTTATCAACAACGGTGCGACTATGGACGTTACGATTGCCGGTCTCATCATCGTATCTATCAATACGGGCGCGTATATGGCGGAAATCGTGCGCGGAGGTATAATCTCCATTGACAAAGGACAGTTCGAAGGCGCGCAAGCAATAGGTATGACGCACTCGCAAACGATGTGGAATATCGTCTTGCCCCAAGTGTTGCGCAACATTATGCCGAGCGTAGCAAACGAATTCGTCATCAACATCAAAGATACGTCCGTGCTCAACGTCATTGGCTTTACCGAGCTTTTCTTTTACGCAAAATCCATTGCGTTCAACACGTACGCGATATTCGAGACGTACCTCGTCATAGCGGTGATATACTTCATCCTCACCTTCACAATTACGAGAATACTGCGCCTCATCGAAAAGAAAATGGACGGCAAGAAAGACTATCAAATTATGGGTTCGCAAAACCTCGACGCGGAATCTATTATCCGTGAAAACAATGCTAATGGAGGTAATCAATGAGCCAAGATACACGTGATATAAATATGGAAGAAATATTCGTAGAAGAGCAAAACAACGGTTTAGATTCCGTAAATATCAGCAATTTGGAAGAAACGGAAATCTCCGCAACGAACGGAAACAACTGTGGCAATCCGCTTATCGAGATATGCCACCTCGGCAAGACTTTCGGCGACCACGAAGTGCTCAAAGATATCGACTTCACCGTAAACGCGGGAGACGTGACTTGCATTATCGGCTCGTCGGGAAGCGGAAAATCCACACTACTGCGTTGTATCAACTTGTTTGAGACGCCGACATCGGGTGAAATATACTTCCACGGTGAAGATATCACAAAAACCAAGAGCGCGCCCAAATATCGCGAAAAGGTGACAATGGTGTTTCAATCTTTCAACCTTTTCAACAATCTATCCGTACTTTCCAACTGCACGATAGGTCCGCGCAAGGTTCTCAAAATGAAGAAAGACGAAGCAAACGCCGTTGCAATGAAATATCTCGAACTTGTAGGCATGAGCGCGTACGTCAACGCAAAGCCTCGTCAACTCTCGGGCGGTCAAAAACAACGCGTAGCAATCGCACGCGCTCTTGCAATGTCTCCCGAAGTCATACTATTTGACGAGCCCACTTCCGCCCTCGACCCCGAAATGGTGGGAGAAGTGCTAAACGTTATGAAAGAACTTGCAGAAGCAGGACTGACTATGCTCGTAGTGACGCACGAGATGACTTTTGCGCGCGACGTTGCAAATAAAGTGGTGTTTATGGACCAAGGCGTAATCGTGGAAGAAGGCGATCCCAAAGACATCTTCACCAACCCCAAGGAAGAACGAACCAAAGAGTTCCTCTCCCGTATGCTTGCCGAAGCAAACGAATAAAAACATCGTTATTAATGAAAAAACGCCGATCACACGGCGTTTTTTCATTAATTCAGCGGAATGTTAAACTATCGTTTCAACAAAATTAAATACTGCTTAAAATGGAAGATTTGTAATGCCAAAGGTTGATTTTGAGAGATTTTTGTGTACAATAAAATCAGTATCGTTAAAGAGGCGGAATTATGAACATTAAGACGAAAAAAGTTTTGATTTTGCTTTTGGTGCTTACACTTGTGCTTTGCACGTTCCTTGCGTGCTCTCAAAAGGACGACGGGGGCGTTACGCCGCCCGACACCGACGACTCAGACGACGATATCCCCGATATTGACTGGGATGCCATTTTCGGTGGTTTCTCGTCCAAAAACGAACCTCAATTTTTGGCGTACGAGGGCGTTGAATACGGTGAGGATATAGAGATAACTTATCACTCAAACGTCACCGATGCCGACAAACACGCAATGGTCACTCTCCCCTACGGTTACGACGAAAGCAAGCAATATCCCGTGCTTTATTTGCTTCACGGTATGAATTGCGACCACAAAACTTGGCTTGAAAAGTGCAACGCCAAGTATATAGTGCAAAACCTCGTCCGCGACAAGGACATAAAAGAAATGATAGTCGTATCCGTCAACAGCATCGTCACCGTAAACGAAGTTGCTCCCTCTATTTTCGACTCGGCTTACACCACCGTATTCGACAAGACGGGCGAGGACTTGGTATATTCGCTTATGCCGTATATCAACGAGCATTATTCCACCCTCACGGGCAGAGAAAACACCGCAATCGCGGGATTTTCTATGGGCGGGCGCGAGACTATGCTAACGGCATTCAAGTATTACAACCGCTTTGGATACGTAGGCGCGTTTTCATCGGCGGGATTTGCAAGCAACGTTATAAGTTTCAGCTCGGAAGTTCCGGACTTCAAGACGACGGAAGGATACGAATTCAAGTATCTAATGCTTGCAATCGGTTCAAAAGACAACTGGACGGGACATATCACGCCTGCGCTTGAAAGCAAGCTCGCAAATAACGGCGTAACCTATGAAAAGAAGACGTACGACGGAGGACACGACTACTATGTATGGAAGTCCGCCTTGTACGACTTTGCTCAAAAGATATTCCAAACAGAGAGTGCGTCGTAACGCATTTAAAAAGAAAGAAAAAGCGTGCAAAGCCATTTTAAGGCGTACTTATACACGTTTTGTGCAAATTCGAAGACGTGACTTCGAGCCGCAAGGCGGCGAGCAAATCGAGCGTCAAGGTCGACGTATCGTACAAGCGACTGCGCCCATATTCCGTTCTGATGGGGTGCACTGTAACTCTTTTAATGTAATATCACCCCTTCCCTTCGGGCTTTCCCCTATTGCTCAAA
>URUQ01000037.1 GCA_900551145.1 uncultured Eubacteriales bacterium | reverse complement strand
ACCGTCTAATTCGTCGGCAGCGTCAGATGTGTATAAGAGACAGTCGGCAACAAGGGCGTACGCGTAAACGCGGTCGTTGCGGAACTCGGCGGTGAAAAAATCGACGTTGTCGAATATTGCGACGATCCTATCGAATATATTGCTCGCGCACTCAGCCCCGCACAAGTGCTTATGGTCTCCATCAACGAAGAAGAGAAGAACGCAAAGGTCATCGTTCCCGACGAGAAACTTTCGCTCGCAATCGGCAGAAGTGGTCAAAACGCGCGTCTTGCGGCAAAACTTACGGGCTGGAAGGTAGACGTAAAACCATATTCCTCTCTCAACGCAGAAAGCCAACAACAAGGTGAATAAAATGTCAAACCCCAAGGACACACGCAAATGCATCGCTTGTAGAGAACACTCCGATAAATCCGAAATGCTTCGTTTCGTAAAGCAAAATGGCGGAGGCGTATTTCTCGACGAGAGCAAAAAAGCGGACGGCAGAGGCGTATGGGTGCACGATAGAGCGGATTGCAAAGCAAAAGTATGCAAAAAGAAAATGCTCAATTCCGCCTTCAAAACCAACGTCTCGGACGATATATACGACAAGATAAATGACTGACAAAATCAAAGCATATATAGGTCTTGCGCAAAGAGCAAACGCCGTATTGTACGGTGAAGACATAATTTGCGAGAAAAAGCGTCTTGCAAAGGTGGTGCTCGTGTCCTCGACTGCGGGTGACAAGTATAGAGATAGAATTGCAAAAAAAATGTCCGATTGTCCCGTCTTTGAAGTGGATAATCTTTGCGAGGCTTTGCATCGCGACGGCGTTAAGTCGATTGCGGTGTCAAACGAAGCTCTTGCAAATGCAATTATTAGTTTATTGAGGTGAATAATGCCTGAAAACAAAAAAGAAACAAATGTCGATTCCGTAAAAAAACTCGGTGACTTCAAGGCAACCAAGCTTGCCGACCTTATAGGTGACATCTCTCGTGAAAAATCGAGAGCAAACGTCATTATGGCGTCAATCAAGGCAAAACGCGACGCATTGATTGCCAAAGCAGAAGACGAAGCAAAGGCAAAAGCGGAAGCGGAAGCGGAAGTTAAAGCCGTCGAAGAGGTCAAAGTCGAAAAGGAAGTCAAAGTCCCCGAAAAGAAAGCGGAAGTGAAAGCGGAAACGCCCGCGCCCAAAGAGGTCAAGGCGGAAAAAATCGTCGAGGAAGTCAAGAAGGTTGAGCCCGTAAAGCCCGTTTCAAAAGAAGCGGAAGCGCCCAAGACGCAACAAAAGGCTGCCGAAACGCCCGCTAAAAAGATAGAAACGCCCGTCCAAGAGGCCAAAAAAGAGGAAGCGCACATCGTAGTTACGCCCAAAACGCCTTTTGAACTCGTACAAGAGAATCCCGAGATTTTGCCGAACGGTGAAATCCGTCGTATTTACGTCCCGCCAACGCCGAAGCCGAAGGTGCAAACTCGCGTATTCGGTCAAAACGGATACCAAGCTCCTCGCGGACAAAAACCGCAAGGTCAACAAGGCGGATATCAACAAAGACCGCAAGGACAAAACGGTCAACAACAAGGCGGTATGCGTAGACCGTCCGCTTCTCAAAATCTTGCAAACGTTGCCCAGCAATTTCCTCCTAAACCGGCAGGGCAAAAAGGCAAGGGCGGAAAGCAAAACGCAAATAATGCCAATTCAAATTCCAAGAAGTTTGACGACCGCTCGACTATGAACAAGCGCACGCTTCTCAAAAGGGGTTATATCGTTGACGATAGAATTTCTTACGACGAAGACGGCGAAATGGTCGTACGCAACTACAAAGTCAATAAAAATCGCGGTGGCGGCAACAGTGCAACCGTTATTATCGAAAACGCAGTTATCACCACAGACCCCGTGTCTATCAAGACTTTGAGCGAAAAAATCGGCAAATCCGCTGCGGAAATCGTCAAAACGTTGTTTGTCCTCGGTATTATGAAGACCATCAACGACAACATCGATTTTGCCACTGCGGAACTCGTTGCGGACGAATTCGGCATCAAACTCGAATATAAACCCGACGTAACACTCGAAGATACCCTCTCGGCACAACTCGAAGTGGACGACGAGGAAGAACTTGACAACCTCGTTCCGCGTCCGCCTATCGTTACCATTATGGGACACGTCGACCACGGCAAAACGTCCTTGCTCGACTACATCAGAAAGACCAACGTCACCGGCGGTGAGGCAGGCGGTATCACACAACATATCGGTGCTTATACCGTTACGCTCAACGGCTCTCCGATTACGTTCCTCGACACCCCTGGACACGAAGCGTTTACGTCAATGCGTGCTCGCGGTGCGCAAGTTACGGATATTGCGATTTTGGTCGTTGCTGCCGACGACGGCATCATGCCACAAACGCTCGAAGCAATCAGCCACGCAAAACAAGCGAACGTACCGATTATTGTCGCTCTCAACAAGATGGACAGAGCGGGCGCAAATCCCGACAGAGTGCTTTCTCAACTTGCCGAAAACGGCGTAACCCCCGAGGAATGGGGCGGAGAAACCCCCGTCGTCAGAGTGTCTGCAAAGACAGGTATGGGCGTTGAAGAATTGCTTGAACAAATCCTCGTTCGTGCGGAATTCGAAGAACTTCGTGCCAATCCCAACCGCAACGCTCGCGGTACGATTATCGAGGCAAAACTCGACAAGGGACTTGGTAAAATCGCAACAATCCTCGTTCAAACGGGTACTTTGCACGTCGGCGACAACGTCGTGGCGGGCACTTGCACAGGTAAGATCCGCGCAATGATTGACGACAAGGGCAGAAAGGTCAAGAAAGCAGGACCGTCTATGCCGGTATCCGTTACCGGTTGGGACGATGTTCCAGAGGCAGGCGACAGAATCGACGTCGTTGCGGATGAGAAGTTTGCAAGAGAACTTGCCGAAGAGCGCAAGCTCAAACTTGCAGCAAGTCAAACGGAGTCTACGTCGGTATCGCTCAACGATTTGTTCGACAAGATTTCCAAGGGTGAACTTAAATCTGTCAAACTTATCATCAAAGCAGACGTCCAAGGCTCGGTTGAGGCTGTCAAACAATCTCTTGCCAAACTCGGCAACGATGAAGTCAATATCGATATCATTCACGCAGCGGTCGGCGGTATCAAGGAAAGCGACGTATTGCTTGCCGAAACGTCCAACGCAATTATCATCGGTTTCAACGTACGTCCCGATACCAACGCAAAACAACTTGCCGCGCAAAAGAAGATCGATATCCGCTTCTATAACATCATTTACAACGCTATCGAAGACATCGAAAAAGCAGTCAAGGGTATGCTCGATCCCAAGTTCCAAGAGGTCGTTCTCGGTTCTGCCGAGGTCCGTGAACTCTTCAAAATCAGCGGTGTCGGCACTATCGCGGGTTGCCACGTCACCGACGGCAAGATTGTCAGAGGTGCGCAAGCAAGACTTATCCGCAACGGAAAAGTCGAATATACGGGTGAAATCGCTTCCTTGCGCCACGGCAAAGACGACGTCAAGGAAATGGCAAAAAACTTCGATTGCGGTATAATGCTTTCCAATTTCCAAGATATCAAAGTGGACGACGTAATCGAAGCGTTCACTATGGAGAAAACCAATGAAGATTAAAACCGAGCGTGTAAATGCCGAATTGGCTAAACAAATCACCAAAATCATTGCCGAGAACGTGAAAGATCCGCGTCTCGGCAATGCAATCATTGGCGTCACCAAAGTTTATACGACGCCCGATTTGAAATACGCAAAGGTGTATTTGTCCATATACGCGGAAGACAAAGAGAAGGTGCAAGAGGCATATCATACGGTATGTCGCTCTCGCAACTTTATTCGCAATATGCTCAAAGATACCGTACAAATACGTTTGTTGCCCGAGCTCAATTTTCTCATTGACGACAGCGTCGATTACAGCATAAAAATCGACGGATTGCTCAATCAAATCAAGAAAGAGCAAGAACAAAATCACGTTTCGGCGGATACCGAAGAAAACGATGACTAATCCGATTTTTGCGGAAATAGAAAAACAAATAAATCGCGCAACCGATATCGCGCTTTTTTGTCATACCAATCCCGATTGCGACGCACTCGGCAGTATGCTTGCACTTTATTTTGCGCTCAAAAAAAAGGGTAAAAGCGTATATGCGTATTGCGATACACCGGTTCCGGAACGGCTTAAAGTGCTCGTCGGCAGTGAAAACGTCACTTTTCCGCAAAAAAGAGTGCACGAGCTTGCGATATCGCTCGATTGTAGCGATTTGGATAGGCTCGGACAGTGTATGAAGTCGTTTTTGTCCGCAAAAGAGCAGATTGCAATCGACCATCACGCGTCGTTCAAGAGATTTGCTTCCACTTGTCTCGTCGATGCGGATGCAGGCGCGTGTGGTGAAATTGTTTACGAGCTTGTCAAGGATATGAAAGCCTTAGACAAGGATATTGCGCAGTTGCTCTTTTCCGCTATAGTAACGGATACGGGGTGCTTTGCGCAGTACAATTCTACGAGACGTTCTATGGAAATCGCGTGCGAGTTGATGAACTTCGACTTCGATGCGCAAAAAACTATATACGAAGTATATAAATCGACGTCGGTTGCTCGTTTCAAACTCAAAAATCTTGCACTTTCAAGAACCAAGTTTTTTCAAGACGGCAAAATCGCGTTGATTTACGTATCTATGAAAGATTTGACTGACACCGGCGCAAGCAGTGAAGATGCCGACGGAATAATCGGAAGTTTGCTTGACGTGGACACGGTAAAAGTGGCGTATTCGCTATTGCAAGTAGGCGAGCGCAATTACAAATTGAGTATCCGCACCAAAGACGGTATCGACGCTTACGATATTGCAAACGTTTTTGGAGGTGGCGGGCACAGATTTGCCGCGGGTTGCCGTATCAACGGATATTTTGAAGATATAGTTGAAAAACTTGTCAGATTGGCAAGCGATAGAATGGTTTAATTTTCAGACGCATATGAGAGGTTTTGTAAATATCGATAAGCCGAAGGGAATGACGTCAAGCGATGTCGTCGTCATTGTGCGCGGTATTTTGAGACGTGCAACGTCCCAAAAACACAAAGTAGGGCATCTCGGCACACTAGATCCGCAAGGTACGGGCGTTTTGCCCATTGCAGTTGGCAGTGCAACGCGCCTTTTCGATTATTTGCAAGACAAAACCAAGATATATCAAGCAACTTTCGTATTCGGAAAAACCACCGATACGCTTGATAGTGACGGAGTGGTGACCGAATCGAGCAACATTCTGCCTACGATAGAGCAAATAGACGACGTTTTGCCAAAACTTTGCGGTGATATCGACCAAATTCCGCCTATGTATTCGGCAAAGTCGGTCGGCGGACAAAGGGCATATGACCTTGCAAGAAAAGGTATAGAAGTTGAGCTAAAGTCCAAGCGCGTGCGCATTGACGATATAAAACGCATTGACGACGGCAATGGTATTGCTCATTTACAAAACGGTGATAAAAAACTCGATAAAAACGAGCATGCTTTCGAGATCGTATGCTCGGGCGGTACGTATATTCGCTCGATTGCGCGCGATATGGCAAATGCGCTCGGTAGCGTCGCATATATGAGTTCTATTCGTCGTATAAAGAACGGTGCGTTTGATATATCCGTGTCCGTTACGCTTGAAGAATTTGAAAAAGACCCGATTAGATACCTCAAAAGTATAGAAGAATGCTTACCTGATTTTCCGCGTTTCGATTTGCCCGAAAACTTGATTTCAAAAGTTATAAACGGCGTTCAAGTACAATGTGAATGTCCGAAAGGCTATTTCTTGACGTTTGCGCAAGGTGAAATTCTCGGAATAGGCGAGTGCGTCGACGGAAAATTGAAAATGAGAGTGAGGTTGTGATATGTGTGCAAAAATCGTTGATTTCTATGAAAAATACGATGCTCCGATTGCATTAGCGCTCGGCTTTTTCGATTGTATTCACATCGGACACAAACGCCTTGCCACCAAAGTTATAGAATATGCGCAATCTCATAACGACGTGCAAAGTGCGCTTTTTACGTTCTCTAACGATCCGAATACGCTTTTCAATAAGACCAAAGAAATATATTCGTTTGAAGACAGAGTTTGCGTTCTTGACAATCTCGGAATTGACGTAATAGTAAAAGCTTCGTTTGACGAGGGTTTTATGTCGACGCCTCCGAGGGATTTTCTTTTGAAACTCACCAACAACAAAAATATTCGTTTTATCGCAGTCGGTGCAGATTATACCTACGGCAAAAATGCCGAAGGCAACGTCGATTTGTTGCATGATTTTTGCAATGAACACGGCATTGAACTTTGTGTCGTGCCGTTTGAAAAACGTGGCGGAGAGAAGTTGTCTACACGAAATTTGAAAAATCTCGTATCGAGCGGTAATGTAAGTGAACTCGATGCGCTTTTGAGTCAACCGTACTTTGTAAAAGGCGTTGTTTTACATGCAAAACATAACGGAACAGAAATCGGCTTTCCAACTGCAAATATCGCAATCGATCCTAATAGATTACCGCTTTGCGACGGAATTTATGCAACGTTTACGCATATCGACGGCAAAGCGTATCCGTCTATGACCAACGTAGGGGCGAAGCCGACTTTCAACGACAATACACCATCAATTGAAACGTATATCTTTGATTTTGACGCCGATTTGTACGGAAAAGAAATTCAAATCGACTTTATAGAACGCACGCGCGATATACAAAAGTTTGCAAATAAGCAAGAGTTGCACAATAGATTGCAACTTGACGAAAGACAAATTCGCGAAATACTTAAAAATAGGAGTGACGTATGATAATCAATTCAAATAGAGCGACTTTCGGTCCGTCGGGACACGACGAGACTTTTGTGCAAGAAGGCTATCAAGCCACTATCCAAATGCCCAAATGGTTGCACGACAAAGGACTTGAATTGTTTGAATATTCCTTCGGAAGAGGCGTCCGCGTGAGCGCGGAAACCGCTGACGCGATAGGAAACGAGGCGGATAAGTACGGCATCGAAATGAGCGTACACGCGCCGTATTTTATCAATTTTGCATCCGTTGAGCAAGAAAAAGCGGACAATTCTATAACGTATTTGACCTCGTCGCTCAAAATATTACGCCATTTTCACGGCAATAGATGCGTTTTTCACCCCGGTGCAGAGGGAAAACAACCCCGCAACGAGGCGTTTGCTCGCACTCTCGACAATTTTTCGCGCGCCTTGGACGTTATCAAAGCAAACGGCGACGACGATTTGATAATTTGCCCTGAAACTATGGGAAAACAAGCCCAAATCGGCACTGTCGACGAGGTTATCAAACTTTGTCAGCTTGCACCAAACGTTTATCCTTGCGTTGATTTCGGACACGTAAACAGCCTTCTCGGCGGTGCTTTGAAGACGGCAGATGATTTTCAACGCATAATCGACGCGATGTTTGACGGAATAGGGGAAGAAAAGACCAAAAATATGCACGTTCATTTCAGCAAAATTATGTACGGCGCAAAGGGCGAAATAAAGCATCTTACGTTTGCCGACAACGTTTACGGACCTGAATTTGAACCTCTTTGTGAAGTCATCGTCAAAAACAACTTGACTCCGCATATTCTCAGTGAGTCCGCCGGAACTCAAATGCTCGACTCGCTTTATATGAAGAATTGCTATATGCAAACCATAAAAGAGTAATAAAAAGCTCGACATAGAGAAGAGGAAAATATTTTTTATACAGTCAGAATAGTGCAGATTTCGTTTATTGCTGAAAATCACCCAAACACCGATAGGGTGATTTTTTCGTATTGTAAGTTTTTGGGTAAAAAATAAAGTTTTGACAAAACAAAAAGTGTGGTGAATGGTATGTTTAGTCGATTATAAATTATTCGCAAAACACGAGCTTTACGCAACAAAAGGTGCAAAAATGCTAATAAACAGTGAAATTACGACAAAATCGAATCCGATATTATATTTCAATTTTACTTTCAAACGATTTGATTTTAACAAGATTTTATGCCGAATTTACCGTAAAATAGCATTTTCAAAACGCGTTTTATAGCATTTGATACAATACGGTTTCTTTGATGTTGCCTATCGTTTTACCGCTATTTTTACTGCTGACTTTATACTTGATTTTACTGTGTATTATTCTATACATATTACCGTGATTTAGCGGTTAAAATTACGGCTAAAACGGGTGTTTTTCAGTCAAAATTCAGCGTTTCGAGCGTATGTTGGACGGCAAGATATGCGTGTTCGTAAGTCAAACCGCCTTGAACGTATACGATATACGGCTCTTTTATCGGAGAATCCGCGCTCAATTCAATCGAAGAACCTTGCACGAATGCGCCTGCAGCCATAATGACTTGGTCCTGATATCCCGGCATATCCCACGGCATAGGTTTGACGTTGCTGTCTATGGGCGAAATCTCCTGAATTGCGCCGCAAAAATCGATGAGTTTTTCGGGAGAACCGAGTTTAATGCTCGTTACGATGTCATACGGATACATATCGTCGCGCGGAAGCGTTTCAAAACCGAGTTTTGTGTAAGCTTTTGCAAACAAAAGCGAGCCTTTTAGTGCATTTTTGACCGCTGACGGTGCTAAAAACAAACCTTGATAATACGGCAAATAACCATAAACGTAAGAGCCTTCTTCCATACCGAGCGACGGCGCGGTCAAACGATATGAAACTTGCTCGACAAGCGCGCTTTTTCCCGCAATATATCCGCCTGTAGGCGCAATTCCGCCACCGATATTCTTGATGAGCGAGCCGGCGATAAGGTCTGCGCCGACGTCCGTAGGCTCGATTTTTTCGACGAATTCGCCATAGCAATTATCGACCAAAACGAGCGTTTTCGGACTGATTTTCTTGACAAAATCGATAAGTTGACCGACTTTTTCGACGCTGATTGCTTGACGCAAGCTGTATCCGCGACTTCTTGCGACGAAAACGGCTTTAACGAATTGAGATTTTAACGCGTATTCGATGGCTTCGAAGTCAAATTCTGGCGTCAAATCGGGATTGGTTTTGAGGTCAATTTTGTCAAAAGACACGCCAAAATCCTTCAAAGAACCTTTGTTATCAGCCAAAATAACGTCCGTTAAAGTGTCGTAAGGCATACCGGAAACCGCCAAAAGTTTGTCTCCCGGGCGCAAAACGCCGAAAAGCATAAGCGTCAAAGCGTGTGTCCCGGATACGATATTTGGTGAAACTATGGCACTTTCGGCGTGAAAAACGTCGGCGTAAAGCCTACAAAGCGTGTCACGGCCGATATCGTCGTAGCCGTAACCGGTCGTGCCGAACATATGGCGCGCTTGAATTGCTTGATTTTTGTACGCGTCGAGGACTTTCTTTTGATTGTAAAGTGCGATATCGTCAAGGCGCGCGAACTGATCTTTGAGTTCTGCCTCGGTCTGTATCATTAATTGTTTTGCCGAATTTTTGTCCATAGTTTATAAATCCCGTTAAGATTTCGTTGTGTATTTTTTATGTGATTTATTATTAGGTTTTCGTTGATTTTTACCGTTTGATTATTGTGTAAAAACGCATTAAACGGTGGTTTTTTCTTTTATTTTTTCTTCGATATATGCGATTGCGCCGTCTTGGTTGCCTACGTCAAACCATTTGACAAAGTCGTATTTTCTAAACCAAGTTAGTTGGCGTTTGGCATAATTGCGGGTGTGTTGTTTGATTTTGTCTTTGATTTCAGCAAGTTCGACGGGATCGATCTCGAATCCATGGTCGGTTTTGACATAGTTGCAGTCCGCAAATTCTTTATAACCTATTGCTTGCATAGATTGGTAGGAAAAATCACCGACGCTCAAAACCTCGTTTACTAGTCCCTGGTCGAACATTTGGTCGACGCGTTCGTTTATCCGTTCGTAAAGATTTTGACGATCGGTATCGAGCGCAACCATAATTACGTCAGGTTTTTTGCGCTCGTCGCTATTTTGAGCAAGCGTTTTGCCCGTTGAGATGATTATTTCAAGCGCGCGAATAACACGTTTGATATCGTTGACGTGCAATCTTTGCGCCGTTTGTTCGTCAAGAGCGCGCAATTTTTCGTGCATTGCATACGCACCGACCTCGTCGAGTTCCGATTGCAATTTATTGCGCAATTCTACGTTTTTAATTGTGTTGGCAAAACTCATCGGATATAGTAACGATTCAAAATATAATCCCGTTCCGCCAACGACGATTGGCAATTTTCCGCAGTTTTGAGCGTTCTCGATTTCAGTTTTTGCCATTTGAGCAAACTCGGCAACCGAAAATTCCTCGTCGGCATCGACGACATCGATTAGTTTGTGTGGAATTTCGTTGCGTATTTTTTCGCTTTCTTTTGCCGTGCCGATATCGAGTCCTCGATAAATTTGCATACTGTCTGCAGAAATAATCACGCTGTCGATTTTTCGCGCAAGTTTTACGGCGAGCGCGCTTTTTCCCGACGCGGTCGGACCTGCGATATACACAGGCGGATATATTATGGTATTTTTACTTATACTATTATCCATATATATAA
>URUQ01000036.1 GCA_900551145.1 uncultured Eubacteriales bacterium | reverse complement strand
CCGTCTAATTCGTCGGCAGCGTCAGATGTGTATAAGAGACAGCGACAGCACGGTTGTTTTTTTCAATCTCGTCCATAAGAGCGGACAAGTTTTCGATTCTCGTTTTGCGCGCGTAATCGAGACACCTTGCGTCGAGGCGGTCAAAGGGCAACGCAATTTGCATTGCCCCTTTCGCGTAAATCTCGAAGCGACCGCGTTTGCGGTTGAAAAACAGCTCGTAATTTCTATCGATTCCTTTCAACCTTCGCGCGATGTGGAACAAATCGTCCACGACTTTAACGAGTTCCATATCACGTCCAAGACGCAACGAGCGTCGTGTCCGCCATAATCGGCGTAGAGAAACTAAACGCCTCACCGTTTCTCTTCCAACCCGCAAAGGTCTTGCCCGTCATAGTGGGAGCGACGGGTTGCACCGCGCATCCGCCGGGAAGCACGATTTGATTTGAAACCGCGCTACCGCCGTTGGAGTCGAAAGCCACCATATAGAAGTCTCTGTCCGAGGACGTGCCTTTGAAAGTGAGTTTTGCCTGACCCATCGGGCGTTCGCAAAGCAAATCGGCGTATTTCACCAACGTTGCGCTGTAACACGCCTTGTCTGCGACTTGATGCAATACCGTACCGCCCTCGCCTTCGAGCCAACGCCAATCGCAAAGTTGATGGAGTTTGAAGTCCTTGCTGTTGAGGATATACATACTGTCATCTTCAACGAATCTGTCTGCCACGAACGGAATACCCGAATAAGACAACGCCTTATAACCGCCGTCGAGGTTGAGATAGTCGATATTGGTGCGGTTCTTGCAGAGATAGTCGACATATTGCTTTCTCATCTTATAAGAAGCCACGATAAAGTCGATGTTACCGCCCGAAGTGGATTCCACCGCATCGATTGCGTCTTGGATTGCGCCCGTGCTTACAGCCGCGTCAATGGTCTTGACATAAGGTTTGAGGAAGGAATATTCGCTTCTGTTCAAACCGTAAAGCGTTGTGCTGTTTCCGAAGATTGCTTCGAGGCCCGTGATTTCGTTGCCCTTCGAGCCCTGCACGTAGAAGTAGCAACCCGCCCCGTATACGCTGGGTGCGTTTTTACTGAAAGTTACGATGTTGTTTTCTCTGTCGATAGATACGATTCTCGTTCCCGACAATGTGGTGTCCTTTGCACCGACGGAAGTATAGAAGTCAATCGTCATGCCTTCCATAATGTTTCTCGTGCTGTCGACTACGACCTTGTTCTTTGCGCCGGTGGTGTTTTCCACGGTTTTTGCGATGCGACCGTTGCCGTCGCCGTAGAGCATACGACCGAAGTTGAATTTGCTTGCCTTCAAAAGGCCGTCCATTTCGGCGTTGAGCAAGTTTACGAATGCACCCGCACTGTTTTGAGACGCGCGGATAGCCTTATCGGAAAGCTCGATTTTGCCGAAGAGGTTTTTGAGAGTAAGCGTAAATTGAGCGTAGTTGTTTCCTCCGCTTACGGGAAGAGTGTCCGTTTCCTCACCGCTTCCGATACCGCCGTTAATACCGTAAGGCGCAAGTTTCTTTATTTCCTTGCCCCAAACGTCGGAAGAGGTTTGACCGATTTTTGCAAGCAACGGATTGATACCCAAGTTGAGTTGATCTGCGAGTACGCCGAGATAGAAGGTTTTGAGTGCCTTATCGGCGTTTGAAATTGTTACCATAGTATTCTCCTTCATTTATTATTTTTGAGAAACAGAGCACCTGCTTCCTCGATGGTTTTGGGCTTGGTATCGGGTGCAACGCATTGAAGCCCGCCTCTCGACAAAATCGTCGGAGGCATACCCTCGCGCATTTCACCGAGATATTTTTGGATAACCGCCTGTTTCACCGTGTCCGAGCAAAGCACGTAATCGTTCAAAAATTGTCCGTCGGAAAGCAGTTGTTCGGGCGTCTTGAACTTTTCCGAAAGCACGCTCACGAGCGCGATGTCCAGACAGTTTTTGTCTTGTCTGAGGTCGGGATTGTCGATGAGAATTTTTGCGATATCCTTCGCAAAAGGTTTTGCGGACGGGGTTCTTTCAAAGAACTTATCCACCGCCACCTTCCAATCCTCTTCCGTTTTAAACGGCGTCGCGATTGTGTTTTCGAGTTCTTTAAGCCTTTGCGATTTCTTGGTAAACTCTTTTTCGAGCAAACCGTAAGCTCGCAACAGCTCCTCCGGGTTTTTGAATTTTCCTATTTCTCGATTTGTCGTTTCTTTATCTTCTTTTTCGTCTTTCACGTCTTTTTCGATTTGTGCTTCGTTTTGCGTATCTTGCACTTTATCTTGCTCGTTTGTGTCTATAAAATCTTGATTTTGTTCGTTGCCCATAATTGCGTCGGCAATATTCTCACCGTCGCAAGCGTTTTGGATTTTGTTTGCGATTCTTTGCTTTATAGCGTCTTTGATATCCTTTTCGTTCATAATGTCTTTTCCTCGTCAAATTGTTTTTGCATTTGCTCGACGCCCTTTGAGAGCGAAAGCAACTCGTTGTGTTTTGCTATATGGTTTGCCACCCTGTCGCGCATCGCCTTGTTCTTGGAGCACTTGGACGACACTATCTCTCTCACGTGTTCGGCAATGTGCGTTGCGTGGTTGTCGTAAACGTCCACCGGCACGTCCTTCACTTCGAGGTCCATATTTTCTTTGAGTGCTTTCTTGCGATGCACCTCGTCGTCGTTGCGTCCGTATTCCCAATTGCCGAAGCCGAGGATTTCAAAGAGTTTGGTTTTGGTCACCGAGGAGAGTTTTCCGTTTTCGTCCTCGAAAAGACCGAGTTTGAGAAGGTCATACACCATAGCGCGTCTTGCAGAAAGCGTGTCCTCTATATCGCTTATCGTATCGAAGACGATATCTTCGCTATCGATGTTCCCCGCCGAGAAAGAGGCAAGTTCCACCTCACCGTTATCACCCGTGATACGCTTCACCCTCGGCACTTTTGCAAATTGACGATACAATCTCAAAACGTGCTTACTTATGCGTTTTACGCTCTCTCTAAGGCTATCCGCCGTGAGTGCGATACGCGTATCGTCTTGCTCCAAAAGCAATGAGATTGCAGTGCCCGACGCCACGTTAGCCGGCACTTGCGAGTAGGTCGTAACCTCACTCACACCGCTTATCATCACAAATTCGTTGAGGAGTTTTTCCTCTTCGCGCGAGAATTCGCTCGGCACTTGCGTGGGAGAGAGTGCGATAGGAGGATTGCTTCCTTGTCTATACACCACCACTTTTCCCGGGGGCAATCCCTCTTCTTCGAGAGCGTCGGTATCCACCGAGCCGTCCTCAACGGCATACACGCCCACCGCCATACGGTTCATATACTCGTGTTTTCTGTTTTTGACCGTGTTGTACGCTCTTTGTACGGGTATAATTCTCTCGACCACGGACGTTCCGAAGAAGTTTGAAAGGTTGTCTATGCACACTTGCTTTGAAAACGGATATCCGCGCGTTCCGTTCTCACCGTTGAGATAGGGCATATCCCCCATATAAAGAAGAGTATCTCCCGCAACGATAATCAATCGTCCGTTGGGATACTCTCTGGTGGGTTTCTCGTATTTTTCGATGACGGTTACGCTGTCCTCTCTGGTTTCCTTGACCACTCTCGGCATAGACGCGACGTATCCGAATCCACCGCCCGCTTGCACGTTGTCAAACGAGAACACGTTCACCTCACCGCCCTTTACGTCCTTATTCCAAATGCGCTTGACTTCTTTTGTCGTAAGCACTTTTGCGTGGATAATTGACGATTGCTTGTCGATGTCTGTGATTGCGATATCTTCGGGAAATATCTCAAACGGAGGACACAAATCTATAGTTACGTCCCCTTCTTTGATGAGCCCCTCTGCGTCGAGCGCGTGTCCTTTTTCGCTGTCCCACGTGATTTTGAAAAATGCGCTTCCCGTAATTTCGCTCCATGTGTTTGCCAGTGCAAGTTGTTGTGAAAAGTCGTTTTCTTTGCACACCGCGTCGATAAGTTTGGTTGCAAGCGATGCGGAAGCCACGTCGTCGTCATCGTTGGTTGCGGGGCGCACTTGCGCTCTTGCCTTGACTCTTCCGAGTTTTGCAAGACGAGTTTCGAGTATTGGCGCGATGTGGTTGTACACCTCTCTTTCTTGCCAAAAGTACTCTCTTCCGCTCTCTTCGATATCGCCCTTTGACGATATTTGCGCAAATTGGTTTCCCACCACGAAATTCATATTGAGTCGCCAATTGAGTTCGACGGGACGTCTTGCATCCTGTCGTTTCTTAAAATCCGCGGTAACTTCCGCAACGATTTTTTCTTCGATATCGGTCATTTTCATATCTCCTTATTTTTTGCGTTTTTTCTCGCAAGCGAGAGCGCGCTCGTTTTGAGCGCGCTCTTCTTCTTTTTCTTCTTCATAAAGTTGTTTGAGAAGCCTGTTTTTCTCCTCTTTCAATTTTTCGTCGCTATACTGCGACACGTCGTCTGCCTCCCCGCATATATCCATATACGTCTTAAAGGCGGTCGTATCGGGCGGGCAGTATTTTTTGACTATCTTCTTTTTTATCAGCGACATTTCGCCGTCTTCCCCCACACTGTACTCTTCTTGCACCTCGTTATACTTGTACCCTTTTGCCCTCTTCAAGAGGGTCTTTTTCAGTTCTTCGTCCATAATCTTTCCCTCACAATTCCACGCATCATTTTTTCTTTATCCAATTGTATAGGCGTCTTTGGCGGAGCAACGTATTTAGGCGGCTTGGGTCGAGTCATCACGAAGTATCGCAAAGCGTCCAACGCATGGTCGTCCTCTTTCTTTGGTCTGTCGTTTGCTCCCCACCAATATCCCTTTATCTCTCGTATAAGGTTCGTGCAAGTCTTAAATATACAAATTCTCGGCGGTCTTTGCTCAAACAAGGACTTTATTCTTTGAATTCCGCTATATAAATCCTTGTTTACGTTGGTATTGACCAAAATTCCCTTTTCGCAAAACAGTTCCGCCACGCTCTTTTGACTGTTGAGTGTATGTTGATTTGCCGCACTGTCTATAAGTGCGTAAAGACGTCCCTTATCGTCCTTTTTCCAACCGAGTTTGTCCGCAATCGCAAAGATTTTCTTTACGTGCGTGTCTATGCTCGCCCCCGCCTCGAAGTGCTCGTCCACAACGTATATAACCCCGTCGTAGTCCACCGCAAAAAACAGTGCGCAAGTAGGGTTTGTAAGTCCCGGGTCTATGGATATATTCTCTTGCCACTCTTTGGGAATATCGAACGGGTCTATCACGTGCACGCTTTGATCGAACTCGGGATACACCAGCCCCTCTCCCGTCGAGAATTTTCCGTACCTCCTCGACAGTTGGTCGCTTTTGGACACCGACTTGCACATAGCCTCGATTTCCCCTTTGTCGAGGTAGGGATTGTCCTCCCACTGCATATACTCGCACCACACTTGCGGATCGTTTTTTTCGTTGAGTTCTATCTCGTCGTACACCCACGTCAAGCCTTTAAGAGGCGTCATCGTCCCGAAAATATCCCCGCATTTATCAAACACGCGCATACGGCACTCTTCATAAATATCCTTTGGCGGTTCTTCGTCAAACCAGACGAAATCCAGCGACGCACCCTGAAATTTTTCTCTGCCTTGATCGCAAGACTTGAAGCCTATTTTGCTTGTCCCGCCGAGCGCGTTTTTCACCACGATATAGTCGATAATTCCGTATTCGGGAGAGGAGCGTTTGCCCTCTTGCATCACGATATCTTCAATAAATCTCGGCGATAGATATTTGAGGATTTTTGCTTGCGCCACGTCTCTTTGCACTTGTTGCGACAAGCTCACCACCCATCCGAACACGTCTTTTCTGTTTTGTCTAAAAGGGTGAATACCTCTTGCCATCCACACGCTTTCCACCGCTCCGCACTCCGTTTTTCCCGAGCGGTTACCCCCGAAAACCCATCGGTTTCTTTTGGAGCATTTGTGAAAAGCCATCTGTTTTTTATGCACGATCTCCTTGTTGTAATTTGCAAGCGCGTCGCGTTTTCGCATATTTATTTCGTTGTCTATTTGGATTAGTTTCAGCAAAGTTTCGTTGTCTTTCATAGCCAAAGGATAAGACCGCAAAATGCAAAAATGCAAAAAATTATGACTGCAAATATTTCGTTTTTGGCAAAAAATCTCTCAAAATTGCAATTAAAGACTTTTATTTTGGCAACAAATATAGTATTATAAAAAATATGAAAAAAGTCACGTTGATAATTTCATCGATCGTTTTGTGCGTCGCACTTGCGCTCACCGTTTTGGCGGGCGTACTTTTGCCTTGCACGATCGCATACGCAACGAGCGAAAAAGACGCCGTTCTTGCCACCGTATCCAACCTCGAAGGCAACGAATATCCCATCGCTTCAACCATCGTTTTGCAAAACTCTTTCGGCAAGTTTGCCATACCCGAGAGTTATTATGTCACCGACGTAGAAGTCGCGTTTGAAGGTTATTACAACGTGAAATATCTCGGACAAAACTTCTATTGCGCACAATCGGTGCTCCCGTCCGCCTCAAAAGTCGCTTTTGAAGACGGCGTATCTCCGTATCCCGACGTCACCCTTACTATTGCGGGTGAAAGCATAGATTTGAGCGGAAACACCGTCACCAACGATTATACTATCAAGTTTTTGGGTTACGACGTCGACGACGCAACCAAGATTTTCGTTATGGCAACCTACAACGGTGAGGCCAAATACGGCTCGGTCTCCAAAGACGCTTTTTCGGCGTTCGTCGTCCCCTATCACCCCATAGCGCAAGCCGAGCGCAACCGCATACTCGACAGCAAAAAGCCCGTCGAACCGCAAGGCGGAGACATTGTTCCCAACACGTCGCTTGCACTTCGCATAGTGCTTATCATAGGCATTGCAATCCCTGCGGTTATTATCGCCATATTGCTTTTCAAGCCCTCCAAGCACGACGTTTCAGACGGTAAAAATCAATTGAGACGCTCTCGCAAGAAGGACGAATTCGATTACGACTCTTCCCGTTCCTACTCCCCCGACCGTCCCTACGACGATAGAAACGATTACGATAGATAATTAATGACCTAACTTCGGAGACGGAACTTCGAGTCGCAAGGCGACGAGCGCATCGAACACCGAGCTTGCGTCACACACAAGGCTTTTAGCCACAATTGTCACTCGTGACAATTGCTTGCTTTTTGCCTAGGTGCTCCTTTTTTCCTTCACACAAAAGACTGCGCTTTCATCTTATATATTGCGCTATCGTTCGCTTGTCTTTTGTGTGTGGAAGCCTTGTGGGTGCAGTACAAGTGAGCCAACGAGTGTTGTTCTTTTCGTTGGCGAACGAGTGACATAACGAGGGGACGATACTTTTCTATGCGAGCGTTGTAAGGAGCGAAGCGACGGAATAGCGATTGCTACGAAGTCAATCGCGTCGTGTTGTCCCCCGCTACGCGGTCACCGTGGGTTCCCTCAAGCATTGCGCGAGGGGGAACGGCGATAGGGAAAACACATGAGGAAAGGGGAAAGTTGCATTAAAGTACAAGCATAAAAGCATATTAAAAAAGCCCCGACTTATCGGGGCTTTTTTCACCAACTTTTACCAACTCTTTTAGACTTTTTCTATCTTCAATTATTTTTCTTCGCTTTTGCCTTGGTTTGCACCTATGCCCACGACGTTATCAACGGGCATTGCAAATGCAATTCCGTGCGCGGGAGTGTGCGTGCCGACGCTTTTATAAAGCGCATGAAGCACTGCGTCTTTTATCTCGTTCGTAACGAGAATCATGATAATTTCTTTTTCGGGTTGGATTTGAATTTGGAAGGCTTTTTCCGCTTCGAGATTTGCCGTACCGCGCGCCGAAAGCACCGTACCGCCCCTTGCGCCTACGTCTCTTGCAGCATCCATTGCCTCGTCCGCAAAACCGTTGTTGACTATGCAAATAACCACTTGATGTTCAAATTTATTCATTGTTTGTCCTCCTTTACGGTTCTGAGGTCGTTGCTCAAAAACCCGAATACCGCAACTCCTATCACGCTTGAAAGCGGAACGGTAAACGCCACGCCTTTGCCTTTTTTTATAGTGTTGAACTTATCTTCCAGCGTCGCCATAGCGTCTTTGACTTTGTCCTCTTTTATAACGCTGAAAATGACGGTTTTGTTTTGGTCGGTAAATCCCGCAAGCGAGAGCATTTGCGCGTTTGCAGTGCCTCTTGCCCTCGACGTGCATTGGAAGTTGACCTCGAACATAGATTGCAAAAGGTCGGTATAAAACTCCGCCTTGTTGCTCGGCACGATAGTGACAAGCATTTCCAGTTTATTGGCGTTGACCTTTGCCCTTGCGGGAGAGATTTTGCCTTTAAATTCTTGTGCGCGAGCTTCTGCTTTTTTGACCGTTCTTTTCACGGTTTTTGCGATTTTCTTTTCAGCCATACACCCTCCCTCACATAAAATCTATTATTTGTTCGTCGTCGGCGTCAAGAATACGTTTCATAACGATTTTTTCTTTGACTTTCGCACTCGTGATTGCTCTGAAACCGAGCAACTGTATCGTGATAAGCGGAGTCATAGCAACCATTGCCACGATACCGAAAGCGAGATTAAGCACTTGACCTGCATCGCCCCAAAGCGCACTGCAAGCGCCGATTGCGAGAGGCAAAATAAAGCTTGACGTAAGCGGACCGGACGCAACTCCGCCCGAGTCGAATGCGATTGCGGTGTAAATCTTGGGCACGAAGAAGGAAAGCCCGAGCGATATGAGATAACCGGGTATCAAATAGTAAAGAAGCGAAAATCCGTAGATTATTCTTATTACGCTAAGTCCGATTGACAGTCCCACGCCTATTGAGAGCGCAACGAGCATAGAACGCTTACTCACCGCGCCGTTGGTGATTTCTTCGACTTGTTTGTTGAGAACGTGCACCGCAGGCTCTGCAAGGACTACGACGAAACCGATGACGAACGCAAAAACTATAAGAAGCGATTTGCTGTACGATGCGATTTCTTGTCCGAGCTTGAAGCCGATAGGCATAAATCCGACGGTAACGGAGGTGAGGAACACCACGAGACCGACGTACGTAAACACGATGCCTATTGCGATTTGTATTATCTTTTGTTTGGGCAATTTCAAAATGGTGCATTGCAATATGACGAAGAACACCACTATAAGTCCAAGCGCGATAAGCACTTCGAGAGCCACTCCGCCGAGTGCCGAGCCGAAGTTTGCGCCCAAGTTTGCGTCAACCGAATAATCCGGCAACGTATAGGACAAATCACCCTTGGAAGCAAGCGAGAGCGCCATAACCGCAAGCATAGGTCCTATCGAGCAAAGCGCAATCAAGCCGAAGCTGTTTTCTTTTGCGTTTCTACCGCCGGTATTGAGAGCGACGCCTACGCCGAGTGCCATAATAAACGGCACGGTTATAGGACCGGTCGTAACACCGCCCGAATCAAAAGCAAGCGGGACGAAAATGCTCTTGCCGTTTTCCATCATTATCGCGCAAAGCGCAAAAAGCACCATATAGAAGAACAACAGCAGCGATGACAAATCTTTTCTGAATACGATTTTCGCAATTGAAATAACGAGGAATATGCCCACGCCCACGCCCACCGTCACGATAAGCACTACGTTGTTCATAACCGCGCTCACTTGCTCGGCAAGCACGGACAAGTCGGGTTCGGCAACCGTGATGAGCAACCCCATAATAAAGCCCACTCCGAGAAGAAGCGGAAGTTTTTTGGACTTGGTCAAGCCCGCGCCGACGTATTCGCCCATAGGCGTCATAGCCATATCCGCGCCGACGTTGAAAAGCGCAATACCCAAAATAAGGAATATTGCAGACACTACGAACGTGACTATCTCTTTCTTTGAAAAATCGGTAATCGGAGTTAGTGCGAAAATAAGCACTATAACCATAACGGGCAAAACGGAAAACAACGACTCTTTGAGTTTTGCAAGCGAGTTGAGCCCGACGTTTTTTGCAAACGACTTTTGCCCGATGAGGTCCTTTGCGATATGTGCGCGTGCCTCTTCCCTCTTTCTTGCCTTCTCTTGTGCTTTTTCCTCTGCGGTCGGTTTTTTGACGATATTATCGTCAATCATTGCGGAAAGCGACAGTGTATCCGCTTGCGCTTCGTTATCCGCGGTTTGAGCGGTTTTTGCCTCTTCCGTCGCATTCTCTTTCGTCTCTTCGGACAACGCTTGGTTGTATCCGTCGCCAAAAGTCGGGCAGTCGGCACTCTCGGCGCAAACGCCGTTTTGCACGCTTTGACAAGACGTATCGACTGCACCGTCTTGCACGTCGAAAACCGCGAGTTTTTCACAGGCGTTTTCGGCTTGTTGATTGGTGATGGTCAATTCGTCTTTCTTCATAGCTTTTATAGTAAAAAATTGTTTTTATTTTCCAAAGAATGCCGTTCTCGGGTGCGGGTGTCCCGCCCCTTTGTCATTGCGAGAAACAACGAACGTTGCGACGTGGCAATCTAGCCGTAGGCGTATATGGAATATTCCACAACTCGCACAAAGTGCGAATATCACTGCGCAACGCGCAATATCACTCTCGCTTGCGAGAATATCACTGTTGCTGTCTCTTATACACATCTGACGCTGCCGACGAATTAGACGGTGTAGA
>URUQ01000035.1 GCA_900551145.1 uncultured Eubacteriales bacterium | reverse complement strand
TAATTCGTCGGCAGCGTCAGATGTGTATAAGAGACAGATGCAACGCTTGTCAAGGCTCTTGAAGAAAACGGTATCGGCCGTCCGAGCACGTACGCAAGCATAATCTCCGTCCTTGCAAAGAGGGAGTATACCCAAAAAGTGCAAAAGGCAATTGCTCCGACGCAACTCGGCGAGGCGGTTTGCGAGTATATGGAAAAGAATTTCCCCGATATAATGGACCTCAACTTTACTGCTCGTCTCGAAGGCGCGCTAGACAAAGTTGCGGACGGCAAGCAACAATGGCAAGAGCTTATCGGTGCGTTCTATCCGAGACTTATGAAGTTTGTGGAACGTGCGGCAAAACAAGGCGGCGGAAGTTATATGCCTGACGAGGAAAGTGACGTGATTTGCGACAAATGCGGTGCAAAAATGGTCGTGCGCCACGGCAAATACGGTCCGTTCCTGGCTTGCCCCAACTATCCCAAGTGCAAGAACATCAAGAAAATCGTCGAAGTTGTCGGGAAATGTCCAAAGTGTGGCGGTGACGTGAGCAAACGCGTTTCCAAGGCGGGAAAGACGTTCTACGGTTGCACCAACTATCCCAAGTGCGACTTTATAAGCTGGGATATCCCCGCGCCGTACTTCTGTCCAGAGTGCGGAAACACTATGAAAGTGGTCAAGCGCGACGACAAGACGTACTACGTTTGCACCGACCATAAGTGCAAACATAGGGAATTGGTGAAGGACGAAGATACGACTTCCGAAAATTAATAATTGTGGATCATTAGACAAAAAATAACAAATAAAAAACTATGGCGGAACACACGATAAAAATCATTGGCGGAGGGCTTGCGGGGTGCGAAAGCGCGTTGCAATTGCTCGAAAGAGGCTTCAAGGTTGAAATGTATGAAATGCGCCCTCAAAAAACTACGGGAGCGCATAAAACGGACGACCTTGCGGAGCTCGTGTGTTCCAATTCGCTCAAATCGTGCGAACCGTGCACTGCGTCGGGACTTTTGAAAGAAGAACTCGATTTGCTCGGTTGTAAATTGCTAAAAATCGCAAGAGAGTGCGCCGTTCCGTCGGGAAGCGCGCTTGCGGTGGATAGACAAAAGTTTTCCGAGGCGGTTGAAAAGGCGTTGTTTGCGTACGACAACTTTACGCTCGTAAGAGAGGAAGTTAAGACGCTTGACGACGAACGTCCGACGATAGTTGCCACGGGACCGCTTACGAGCGATGCACTTGCAGAGCAAGTGGGCAAAATCACGGGCAAAGATAGATTGTATTTTTACGACGCTATCGCACCCATTGTGGAATTTGACAGCATAGATATGTCAAAAGCGTACTTCGGAGGCAGATACGGAAAGGGCGGTGAGGATTATCTCAATCTTCCGATGCAAAAGGACGAATACGAGATTTTTTATAACGAACTCGTC
Source organism: uncultured Eubacteriales bacterium (assembly GCA_900551145.1). GTDB lineage: Bacteria > Bacillota > Clostridia > Christensenellales > CAG-917 > CAG-475. Next base: position 9,564 of record URUQ01000035.1, on the reverse strand, counting down.
AACGCGCAAACCGTAGTGCTTCATGATTTTGAGAAAAAAGAGCTTTTTGACGGGTGTATGCCAATCGAAGAGATGGCAAAACGAGGCAGTGACACTATCCGCTTCGGTCCTCTTAAGCCAGTGGGACTTCGCAATCCGCAAACGGGTGAAAAAGCGTATGCAGTGGTGCAATTGCGCAAGGAAAACGTTGCGGGTGATTGCTATAATCTGGTGGGATTTCAGACCAATCTCACGTACGGAGAGCAAAAGAGGGTATTTCGCCTCATCCCCGCGCTCAAAAATGCGGAATTCGTCAGATACGGCATTATGCACCGCAACACATACATAAACGCACCCGACGTTATAGACGGCACGTTTAGACTCAAAGGCAACAAAACGCTGTATATTGCGGGGCAACTTTCTGGCGTGGAAGGCTACGTCGAGAGCATAATGAGCGGACTTATCGCAGGGCAAGCCATGGCGTGCGAACTTTGCGGTGAAGAGTATCAAATCCCGTCCGAATATACCATAATCGGCGCACTTTGCAGATACGTGTCGCAAATGAGCCTTGACTTCAAACCTATGAACGCCAATCTCGGAATTTTGCCTTCGATTACGGGAATCCGAGATAAGTCAAAACGCAAACAAGCGTATCACGATAGGGCGATAAGTGAATTGCGCCGAATGCTAAACACGTGTCACTTATCTCTGCGAGATAACTTGACACATATTTAGGCGCAAACGTCCTACACAAAAGCAATCGGAGCATTGCTTTTGTGCGTAAGGTCTCGCAACCTTGAGACGGCTCGGCGGTTGCTCGGATAGAAAGTTGATGCTCACAACGGCTCTTCGTGGAGTTATATACTACGGCTCCGCCTGTCTACGAGCAACGTTAGGCGCGCATTGCACGCTAATGGAATATTCCACAACTTGCGCCTACGGCGCAAATATCACTTGTGCGTAGCACAAATATCACTGCGACGAAGTCGCAATATCACTTTTAGCCGCAGGCTAAAAATATCACTCAAATTACCCATATAGGAGGTATAAACTATGGTTGAATTTCGCGGAACTACAATTTGCGCGGTTAGGCGCAACGGACAAACCGCGGTGGCAGGTGACGGTCAAGTCACAATGGGCGAAAGCGTCATTATGAAAGGCAACGCCGTCAAAGTCAAACGTATTTACAACGATAAAGTGGTGGTCGGGTTTGCAGGCTCGGTCGCGGATGCTTTTGCATTGTCCGAAAAATTTGAGGCAATGCTCCAAAAATACAGCGGAAATCTTATGAGAGCCGCAGTGGAACTTGCCGAACTTTGGCGCAGTGACAAGGGCGGGAGAAAGCTCGAAGCGTTGCTTATCGCGGCAGACAGCACCGCAATATACGTAATATCGGGCACGGGTGAAGTTATCGAACCCGAAAACGGAATTTGCGCAATCGGAAGCGGTGGAAACTATGCGCTTGCCGCGGCACGCGCACTCGTGGACGCTACGGATTTGAGCGCAAAAGACATTGCTTATAAGGCTCTTAAAATTGCAAGCGAAATTTGCGTATACACCAACGACCACATTACGGTCGAGACCGTCTGAGAGGTGAACTATGGATAACAACGTTATGACTCCGAAACAAATCGTCGCGGAACTCGATAGATATATCATCGGTCAACACGACGCAAAAGTGGCAGTGGCAATCGCGCTTCGCAATCGCTATCGCAGAAGCAAACTTCCCGAGGAAATGCGCGAAGAAATCACGCCGAAAAATATTATTATGAAAGGACCGACGGGCGTAGGCAAGACTGAAATCGCACGTCGTCTCGCAAAGATTGTCAAAGCACCGTTCGTAAAGGTGGAAGCAACCAAATTTACGGAAGTGGGCTATGTCGGCAGAGACGTCGAAAGCATTATCCGCGACCTCGTGGAAGTGTCTATCCGCCTCGTAAGAGACGAAAAATTCAAAGAAGTTATGCCCAGAGCAACAGAAATTGCCGAGAACAAACTTTGCGATATTCTCCTTCCTATCCGCAAAAACGCCGCAGGCGCAACTGAAAAGAGCGACGCTCAACTCAGAGAGGAGCTTTTGCAAGAGATACGCGCGGGACACCTTGACGGAATAACCATCGAGATGGAAATACGCCAACAACCAAAGCCAATACAACTTCAACCGGGCAACGCTCCCGGTGGTGAAATCGACCTCGGAAGCATATTCGGCGGTATGATGGGCAAAATGCCCGTGAAGAAGAGAAAACTCACCGTCAAGCAAGCGATGGACTTTATCGTCAATCAAGAGGCTGAAAAGATGGTTGACGAGGACGCAATAACGCAAGAGGCTTTGCAAAGAGCGGAGCAAGACGGCGTGGTGTTCCTTGACGAAATCGACAAAATCGCAGCGGGCGCAAACGCATCTCAACAAGGTCACGACGTATCAAGAGAAGGCGTTCAAAGAGATATTTTGCCAATCGTCGAGGGAAGCACGGTGCAGACCAAATACGGCTCAATCCGCACTGACTTTATACTCTTTATCGCGGCGGGCGCGTTCCATATCTCGCGTATGGAAGACCTTATTCCCGAGCTTCAAGGCAGATTCCCGATTAGAGTGGAACTTGACAACCTCACCAAGGACGATTTTGTCAAGATTTTGACCGAACCGGACAACGCAGTGCTCAAACAATACAAGGAATTGCTCGGCGTAGACGGTGTGGAACTCAACTTCTCGGACGACGCTATCGACGAGATTGCAAAGGTTGCGTTCGAAGAGAACGAAAACAGCGAAAACCTCGGTGCTCGTCGCTTGCACGCAGTGCTCGAAGCACTCCTCAAAGACGTGCTATACGAGGCTGACGACAACGTTACGAAACAAATCAATATAGACAAGCAATATGTAGAGGCGCACATTAGCGGAAATCTCAAAGAAAGAAACTTGCGTCGCTATATAATCTAAAACAAAGGTAATAATATGATTAATATTCCCAAAGGCACAAAAGATATGTTGCCGCAAGAGGCATACAAGTGGCACTACGTCGAGAACATAGCAAGAGAGACGGCGGCGGAATTCGGATTTAAGGAAATACGCACGCCTATGTTCGAACATACCGAACTTTTCCTGCGCGGTGTCGGTGAGACTACGGATATCGTTACGAAGGAAATGTACACTTTTGACGACAAGGGCGGAAGAAGTATGACTTTGCGCCCCGAAGGCACTGCCGGCGTTGCGCGTTGCTTTATCGAAAACGGATTGCAACAAGGCGTTATGCCCATGAAGGCGTATTATATCGCAAGCGTTTTCCGCTACGAGAAACCGCAAAACGGCAGACTTCGCGAACACCACCAATTTGGCGTGGAGTGTTACGGTAGCGACAGCCCGAGCGCAGACGCGGAAGTTATCTCGCTTGCCTCTACGCTCCTCAAAAAGGTCGGACTTACTCAAATCGAACTCAATATCAACAGTATTGGTTGTCCCGAGTGTCGTGCCAAATATAACAAGGCTCTCAAAGAGTACATAGGCGCAAACTTGCACCTTATGTGCGGACAATGCCAAGCGAGATTTGAGAAGAACCCCTTGCGTATCCTTGACTGCAAAGAGGAAAAGTGCAAAGCGATTACGGCAAACGCACCAAAAATCCTCGACTATCTCTGCGACGACTGCAAGGCGCACTTTGAAAAGGTGCAAGCAATTCTTACGTCTTTGGATATTCCGTTCAAGGTCAATCCCGGTATAGTGAGAGGTCTTGACTATTATACGCGCACGGTATTCGAGTTCGTATCGACGGACATAGGTGCGCAAGGCACGGTATGCGGCGGCGGAAGATACAACAATCTCGTCGAGGAAGTGGGCGGAAAGCCGACTCCCGCCGTAGGTTTCGGTATGGGACTTGAAAGATTGCTTCTCGTGCTTGAAAATACAAATAATCTCCAAGCAGAGCCGGAGACTATAGACGTTTACGTGGCGTCCCTCGGTGAAGAGGCGCAAAATCAGGCGCGCAAAATCGTCGCACAATTGCGTTCCGAGGGCATCAAGGCCGAAACGGATATTATGGACAGAGGCATAAAGGCACAAATGAAATACGCCGACCGCGTGGGCGCAAAATACGTCGTCGTAATCGGTGACGAGGAGCTTCAAAACGGCGTCGTAAATATCAAGAATATGCAAAACGGCGAAACACAAAGCTATTCCATCGAAAATCTTGCGGGGTATTTTGCAAAATGACGGAAAGAGGCGTTGTATCCAAAGTCAAAGGCAACAAAGCCACCGTGCGTTTTGAAAGGCAAAGCGCGTGCGACAAGTGCCATATGTGCGCCGTGACCAAGGACGGTATGAAAGTGGAAATCGTCATAGAGAACACACTCGGTGCAAACGAGGGCGATTGTGTCGAAGTGGAAATGGGTGAGAAATACGTCCTTACCGCCGCTACGATAGTGTACGTTATACCGCTTATTCTCACGGGCGTAGGCATAGGAATAGGCACGCTTATAAACGAGATTGCGCAGATTTGCCTCGGCATCGGCGGACTTGTCGTAGGCTTCGTCATTGCGATATTGCTCGACAAGCTCGTTATCCGCAAAAAGAAGGGCTTTGTGCCCACTATGAAAGCAATTTGCGGGTATAGTGCCCAAAGCACGGAAGAAACGAAAAAATAATTGTGTGTCGGCATCGACAGTTTCGCTATATCTCTTGCGTGGTGTGTGCGGCTAACGCCTAGATTGCCACGTCGCAACGATGTTGCTCCTCGCAATGACGTAAGGAGAAATTAAAATCGGGTGTGGGTGTCCCACCGACTGTCATTCAGAGGGAACGCAGTGACCGTGGGAATCCGGCGTAGCGAATACAGAATATTCCACAACTCGCACGCAGTGCGAATATCACTTTTGGCGCAAGCCGAAAATATCACTTGCGCGTAGCGCAAATATCACTGCACGCAGTGCAATATCACTCTCGCAAAGCGAGAATATAATATAAAAAAATAAGGAGTAAATATTTATGTCAGATTACGTTGTATTGAATGAAAACAATTTTGATAATACCGTTGCAAACGGTCTCGTTCTCGTTGACTTTTGGGCGACGTGGTGCGGTCCTTGCAAAATGCTTGCCCCCACTATCGATGCTATTGCAACGGAGTACAAAGACAGAGTGGTCGTAGGCAAGGTTGACGTCGACGAAAACGAAGCTATCGCAAGACGCTTCGGCATAATGTCGATTCCGACGCTTTTCTTGTTCAAAGACGGCGAAGTGGTGGAAAAACTCGTCGGATATAGACTAAAAACCGAGCTTGAACAACTGCTCAATAAGTACCTTTAATTAAAATACGGAGAACGAAAGATGATTGATTTGAAAAGCATAAGAGAGACCGATGCCGAATTGTACGAATCTATGGTCAAAGAACTTGACCGTCAAAAGCATAATCTCGAACTTATCGCAAGCGAAAATATCGTGTCCGAAGCGGTGCTTGCCGCAGCGGGTACTTTTTATACCAATAAATATGCCGAAGGTTATCCGTCCAAGAGATATTACGGCGGTTGTCAATACGTGGACGTTGCCGAAAATCTCGCAATCGAGCGAGCAAAAAAACTGTTTGGCGTAAAGCACGCAAACGTACAACCGCATTGCGGTTCAAACGCCAATTTTGCCGTATATTACGCACTTATGCAAAGCGGTGACACCATGCTCGGTATGACTCTTGCCGACGGCGGACACCTCACTCACGGAGCAAAAGCTAATATGAGCGGAAAACTCTTCAATTGCGTGGGATACGGTTTGAATCCTCAAACCGAGCTTATAGATTACGACAAGGTGAGGGAACTTGCAATCGAGCATAAACCAAAAGTTATCGTGGCCGGCGCAAGTGCGTATCCGAGATTTATCGATTACGCTCGTTTTAGACAAATTGCGGACGAAGTCGGTGCGTATCTCGTAGTGGATATCGCACACGTTGCGGGGCTTATCGTGGCCGGAGTGCATCCGAGCCCCGTGGGCTATGCGCACGTCATTACTTCGACCACCCACAAGACGCTTCGCGGACCTCGCGGAGGACTTATCCTTTGCGATGACGACGAGATTGCCAAAAAGATTGACAAAGCCATTTTCCCCGGATCGCAAGGCGGACCTCTTATGCACATAATCGCGGCAAAAGCGGTGGCTTTCAAAGAAGCACTTTCACCGGAGTTTAAAGAATATCAAATTCAAGTGGTCAAAAACGCGCAAGCAATGGCAAATCGTCTTATGGAAAGAGGGTTGAAACTCGTGAGCGGCGGAACGGACAATCACTTGATGCTCGTCAACCTTGTAGGCACGGGCGTTACGGGCAAACAACTCGAAACGTGGCTTGACGAGGCACATATCACTGTCAACAAAAACAGCGTTCCAAACGAGCCGTTGAGTCCGTTCGTTACGAGCGGTGTGCGTGTCGGCACGCCTGCGGTGACCACGAGAGGTATGAAAGAGGCGCAAATGGTGCAAATTGCCGATATGATTGTCGATATCGTCGAAAACGGCGAAAGCGCAATCGAGGGCGTAAAAAACAAGGTTATCGCGCTTTGCGACGAGTATCCTATCTACAAGGACGCCGTACTGCTGTAAGAAGCGCGGCAAGCGTCGAAACAACTTCATATCCTGCAAACGCAACGGGTTCAAAAACGTCTCGTTGCGTTTTTTTATCGATAGTTTTTTTATCGCTATAAGGAGCGTCTTTTTGGGCGTTTTGATTACCTTCTGCGGAGTTTTCAGAGTTCGATGGCGGAATATTGTCTTTTTTATTGCCGTTTTGCGACGTCGGCGCGCTTTGAGAGTTATCGTCGCAAGGCTTTGCGCTCTTTTGAGACGGTTTGCTCATAAGCGACATAAGCATAGGAAGCATAGACGACATATCGTTTTTGCCACCGCCGAGCGATTTTAGCAAGGACAGCATCGGGTTTTGTCCGGCGTCGAGCATATCCAAAGGCGATTTTGGCTTGCTTTGAGAAAAGTCTATGCGCACTTGCTCGCCAATTCCGTTTTGAACGTAAAACGCGTTTTGTACGTTCGATTTATCGACGGATTGCGTTGAAGCGGTTTTTTTGGCGTTATACGCGTTATTTTCGGCATTACCGACTTGTTTGTCGGGGTTGAGCAGTTGCATAAGCGTTGCGATAGTGTTTGCGTCAAAATTCATAGTTCACCTTGTCACAACCATAATATGCCGTCATATACTGAATGTGACGGAGGAGTTATGAATTTTTACGATTTCAACGGAATGGGTAGCGGAAACTGCGATAATAGCGGAGATTTCATGGATAAGTTTGACAAATACGCTTCGAAAAGCGAAAGCGAACTTATGGACGAACTCACCAAAGTGGCGCAAAGAATGAGGGCGGACGGCACGTTTGACGTGAATATGCTCGAAAACTTGTATAACACCGCCTCACCCATGCTCAACCAAATGCAAAGAGAGCGTATGCGCAGTATAATCGACGCTCTGAAAGGTTGAGTATGGACAAAATCGACGCGAAAATAATAACCGCATTGCGCCAAAACGCCAAAATAGACAACGGCTTGGTGGGCGTTTTGGAGAATAAGGAAGAGAAGATAGACGCACTCGTGCGTGTACGCAATCCGTTGCAACTGGGACTTTTGGAGCACAATTTCGACGTAATAAAGAGTTATCCGTTTATACGCTCGGTGGGTATAAAGTGCGGACTTAACGAGGCAATACGTCTTGAAAGAATGCTAGAGGTCGAATACGTATCGGCGCAAAGCACGGTTTTCGCGCTTTCCGACTTGAATGAGAATATCAACGAAAAAGCGTATTCTAACGGTATGTTTTCGCAGTATCCCGTTGCAAAATTTTCCAAGGAACTCACAGGCGAGGGCGTTACGCTTTGTGTTATGGATACTGGGATAAATCCGCATTGCGACTTGTCCGTGCCCAAGAACCGTATCGTGCATTTTGAAGATATGGTCGGTGGTGAGGATATGCCGTACGATGACAACGGTCACGGAACTTTCGTTGCGGGGGTTGCGTGCGGTGACGGACTCACTTCCGCAAGAGAGGTAGTCGGTGTTGCGCCAAAGGCAAACGTTCTCGGAATAAAGGTCATAGGCGACAAGGGTGAGAGCGGTACGTTCAAAATTTTGGACGGTATGCAGTGGCTATTTGACAATTTTAGGCAGTACGGCGTAAAGGTGGTGTGTATGAGTTTCGGCGCAGAACCGCTATCATATGCCGATCCTCTCAAAATAGGCGTCGAAATGCTTTCGCGAAGCGGACTTATCGTGGTTGCCGCGGCAGGAAACAGCGGTGAAAACTCTCTGAAATCACCCGCTATAAGCAACGAGATAATTGCCGTCGGCGCAGTGGATAAGGAGGATAGAATTGCGGAATTTTCCTCTCGCGGAGTGTATCAAGGCGCAAAACGTCCCGACGTGTATGCAGACGGAATAAAAGTCAAAGGAATTAAGGCGGGCGGAAGTTATACCTATATGAGCGGAACGTCCGTTGCCGCGCCGTACGTTGCCGGCGCGTGTTGCCTTCTTTGCGAAAAGTATAAGAACATAACGCCGTATCAAGCAAAACAAGCGGTGTTACATCATTCTTTGACAATTGACGGGGTGCGCGTGTTTAGAATTTAAAACGCACTATTTAGCGAATAACCGTGTCGGGCACATCCGCTACAAAATCACGTACGCCTATGTGCGTTGGGTTTTGTATCGGACGCGCGCTTCCTTGTTCTTCATCTAAATATCGGGTTTTTATTAATATGTGTTGTAATGCGCCTTTCGGCACTTTTTCAAGTGTGTACAAAATAGCACGTTAGTTTTTGATTTCTTGCAAAATTCTTTCAAGAACAGATAAAAAATACGCCACCTCGCTTTGGTTGTTGTCGCAACCGAAACTTACTCTAATCGCCCCTTGACAGGTCGTGCCGAGGTGCTTGTGCACGAGGGGCGCACAGTGAAGACCGCTTCTCACGCATATATCGTAGTCGTTGAGTTTGTCGGCAATAAGCGTACTGTCTATATCTCCGAAATTGAACGCTACGATGCCCGTATCGATATCGCGCGTGTATATCGTCGCGCCGAACGTATTTAGTCCGTTGATAAGATTTTTCGATAATCTAACAATGTTTTTTCTCGATTTATCGACGTTGTCGAACGACCATTTCGCACCTTGATAAAGCGCGGATATTCCGCCCGAAAACTGCGTGCCTGCCTCGAAAGAATCGGGCATTTGCACGGTCGGTGATACTTCGATAGACTGCGTGCCGGTCCCGCCGAATATAAGCGGTGTGAGCGGCATATCGTTGCGCACGATTAAAAAGCCGGTGCCTTGCACGCCGTGAAGCCCTTTATGACCGGGACAAGCAAGCGCGCATACGTCGTCCTCTTGCATATCGATTGGGATATACGGCACTGATTGCGCTCCGTCAATTATTAGTTTTACACCGTGGTTTTTTGCGATTTTTCCTATGGATTTTATATTGCAAACCGCGCCCGTTACGTTGCACGCACCGCCGAATACGAAATAGTCGAAGTTTTGAGCGCAAGCTTCGATATCCGATATTCTAATGTGTCCGTTTTCGTCTTGCTCTAATACCTGTCTCTTATACACATCTCCG
>URUQ01000034.1 GCA_900551145.1 uncultured Eubacteriales bacterium | reverse complement strand
ACATAAAAATGTATTCCCGCAACTGTTCCCGCACCTAAAATGCGCCAATTTTGCGAAATTTGCAAGATTTTTTGCAAAAAACAAATAAAAATTGATAATTTTTATTTGTTTAACCAATGGGATTGAAATGGGACATAAAGGATGATATACTAAAAATATGAAAATAATCACGTCAAATACGTCCGAGGGCGCATACCTCGGCGTGCTCAATCAGCTCAAATCCAATCTCGACGGCAAAAGCCAAAACGTCGTCATCGCACCCGACAGATTCACCGCGTCGGTGGAGAGGGGGCTTATATCCTCTTTGGGTGTGGAAAGCACGTTCGGCATAGAGGTTATGTCTTTCACGCGTCTTGCCAACAAACTAATAGGCAACGACATCAAAAAATGCCTTACGCCGGAAGGCTCGGTTATGCTTATAGGCAAGGTGATATCCGACCTTCGCGACGAACTTGTATATTACAAAAAAGTCGCGATGACGGAAGGTTTTGCAAGCGAACTTTACGCGGCACTCACCGCAATACGCAACAGCGGAGTATCTTCCGAGGATTTGCTCAAAGCCTCGCAAAAATCCAATGCTTCGCTAAAAGCAAAAGCAAGAGATATCGCGCTCGTCTACGACGGATATCTCAAAGCGTTAGAGGGCAAGCACAGCGACTCGTCCACGAGGCTTTACGCCCTTGCCGAGTACATAAAAAATCACCCCGATTGCGTCTCTACCACCAACTTTTATTGCACGGATATTTACGACTTTTCTGCTCCCGAACTTGAAATAATCAAGGGGCTTTCAGACAGTGCGTTATCTCTCACGATCGGTATAACGTCGGGATACGACAATCCCAATAAGCGCATTTATCCCGACACCGTATGCAAAAAACTCCAAAATCTTTGTAGCGGAAGAGTGCAAATCGAGCGAAACGACGTCGTTTTGCCACCGCAAATCGACGCTATATCCAAGAAACTTTTTGCCTATATTTCCACGAGTGCGGAAGAAAAAGTCGAAGACGACGGCAAAGTCGTTTTGCGCTCGGCAAAGGACAGGCGCGACGAAGTTACCGCTCTCGTTTGTGACGTGGTAAATGCGGTGAGAGAGGGCGCAAGATACAAAGACTTCGAGGTGTACGCAAGCGATATGGACGCTTACGAGGCGGAACTCAAATCCGCTTTCGAGCGATACGACATTCCTTACTTTTTGGACAAAAAAGAACTGCTTTCCGAGCAAACGAAAACTAGGTATATCCTCGACGCAATCGCTTGCGTAAGAAGCAATTTCCGCCGTCGCGAAGTGCTGGATTTTGCCAAAAATCCGCTGTTTTACGCAAGACTGGAAGGCGGTCTCGACGAGGTTTTCGTGTTTGAAAACTACTGCTTACAATTCAATATCGAGTACGTGCCGACGGGCATCGAAAATAAATTCGAGCGTACGAGCACAAACAAGTATTTTGCAAAAAACAAGCAAAATGCGGGTTTAATCTATGCGAATTGCGATGATAAAACCGTTGTTTTGGATAATAGCGTTGAAAACGTAATACCCGAGAGAGTGCGAAAAGCACTCGTTGAGTGTCTTGCGGAATACGACTTTAAGAGCAAAAACAAAAATATCCGCGCTTACGTAAACGCAACGCGCGCGCTGTCTCAAAAGGCGGACGTTTATTATAACGGTCACGTCGACAAACTATCCTCTTGCGGTGAGTACTTCAAAAAAGTTGCCGAGCAAGTTGACGACAAGATAAAAGCGGTGCTTGACGAGATAGAAAACGTGCTCGATTACGATACGGATATCACGGGCTTCGAGAGTGTGTTTAAGTCTATGCTCAAAACGCTCAAAATCGCGCTGGTGCCGACTTATCTCGACTGTGTGTTCGTAGGTGACGCGGACAGTAGATTTAGCGGAAACGGCAATATTTACGTGCTTGGCGCAAACAACGGAAAGTTGCCTCGCACGAGCGGTGGTGGCGTGGTTATCACGCCCAAGGACGAGCAAACTCTTTGCGCGCTCGGCGTGGATATATATCCGAGCGAAAGACAAAAGGTGCTTACCGAGATGTACGCCGTGTGCGACCTAATGAAAAAGCCCAAGGGACAACTTGTCGTAAGCTTTGCCGAAAGCGGTGACGGCGGTGCGCTTCGTCCCTCGACGATAGTTTTCGAGCTTCAAAATATGCTTTGTCAAAACGGCAAACCGCTTGAAATCGAGAGGGCGGACTTCGAACATTATCGCACGCTCGACGGCTTTGACGATAAAAAAATCTCGTCGGTTTTTGCAACGAAGAAAGGATGCTCCGACGAGGTTATGCGCAATCTTTTTGCGGGTAGAACGGATGCGGTAGACGGGTGCGTTTTTGCCTCGGCAAACGAGTTCGTAGACGATATCGACAAAGCAAGAATGAAAAAAGCGTTGACCGTCCCCGAGCGCATATCCGTTGACGGCGGTGCGTATTTCGAGGGAAGCACGAGCGTGAGCAGGCTTGAAACTTTTTACGGTTGCCCGTACGCGCATTATTTCAACTATATATTGTCTTTGAGGCGTCGCAAGGACGGCAAATTCGAGGGCACGGAAAACGGCACGATTTTGCACTACGTTTTGGAGCACTTTTTCAAGGACGTGCGCGACGGCAAAATCGACGATAATTCGGACTTGACCGCGCTTGCGTATTCCTACTTTGATGGTGTAATAGAGGAAAACGGCTTCGAGGTGCTACTCGAAAAGGCGGACACGGGAAGATTGCTTCTTCGCGTACGCGACGAGGGTGCAAAGCTCATAACCGACCTTTATCAAGTGCAAAAGAGGTCGGCATTCCGTCCGTACTTGCTCGAAGCAAAGATAGGCGAGGGTGAAATCCGTCCCATGTCGCTAGATCTCGGTGAAAAAAAAGTTCGACTCAAAGGCACGATAGACAGAGTGGACGTGCTTGGAGATAAATTTATCATCATCGACTACAAGACGTACAAGAGTGCGGATTTGTCCCTCAAAGAACTCTATTGCGGGCAAAAGATACAATTATACGTGTATATGCGCGCGGTGGAAAAAAGCACGGGCGGAAAGCCGAGCGGTGTGTTCTATTTTCCGATTTTTTCCAGTTTCACGGACGAGGAAGGTACGAGATACAAGTATAAAGGTCAAGCATCTGACAGCATGGAAACGTTGAAGCAAATAGATAGTATGGTTGATGCGGATGCACAAAAAGCAATCGTGCCTTGCAAAAAGGACAAAAAGGGCGCGCTTGCAACGGGCGGAGCGCATTTGTCTACGTTGCAATTCGATTTGCTCGGAGATTACGCCGTGGATATTGCCACCAAGGGCGCAAGCGAGATTGCAAATGGATATATCAAACCGTCGCCGATAGCCAAAGAAAAATGCAAGAGGTGCGATTTTGCAAGTATATGCGCCTATAAGGAAAAATTTGAGAGGAAAGCACCCAAGGTGAAAGGTATAGAAAGCTTTGAAAAGGAGGGAGAAGACAATGAGTGACGTCGTGGTAACCAGTGTAAATCAGGCAAGCGAAAAGCGTCTCGACGTTTTGCGCGACGAGAGCGGAAAACTCCTTCTCACTGCCGACCAAAAGAAAGCGGTGCTCGAAAGAGGGTGTATTCTCGTGTCTGCTTCAGCGGGCTCGGGCAAGACCTCCACTATGGTCAAGCGTATAATTTTGATGATATCCGAGGGTGCGTCCTTGAAGAATATGCTCATCTTGGTGTACAACAACGCCGCCGCGGACGAACTCAAAGAAAAGTTGCACCAAGAACTTTTCCGCGTGGCGTGCGCTTCGAGCGGTGAACAAAGAGAGCGTTTCAGGCGCGAAATTGACGATATGGCGTTTTGCCATATTTGCACCATACACGCGTTTTGCCAATCGCTCATAAGAGAAAACTTTGACAAACTCGGCTTGTCTCCTACGTTCGAGGTGCTTGACGAGAGTGCGCACGCGGTCTATATGAACAAAGCACTCGACAACGTTATCGCAAAATACACCGCTGACGGTGACGAGACTTTTTGCAAGCTCGTGGAAGTGTTTTCGCAATCGAGAAAAGAGGATAACCTCAAAAGCAATATAATAAGACTTTACAACCTCGTGGAAATTCAACCCGACGCGGAAGACTTCAAAAAGTGCGTTGCGGAGTGCTATGATAGTTTTGAAAACAGCAAATTCTTCGGCATTTTGAAGGATTATTACGTCAAATTTTTTACGAAAGCCAAAATTGCGTTCGATAGCGCAAGGCAAAGGCTCGTCCAAATGGATATCGCATCGGTGAAGTATATCGACAGCGTTACCAACGCTGTTTATACTTGCGACGCTATCCTCAAAGCAAAGGACGTAAAGAGTATGTGCGCAGTCGCTTCCGTATACGAAAAACCGAGCGCCAAGCTCAATCCCAAAGCCTCCGAAGAGGAAAGGGAACTTATAGGTTACGTCAAGGAGTATTACAAGCAATTCGACGACGCGATAGACGAGCTTGCGTCCCTTTTCGAGAAGTACGACTTGCTCAAAGAATATCACGCGCAAAACGGTGAATTCGTCGGCAAACTTGTGGAAGCGGTGTTTAGATTTTCCGACGAACTTGCACGCCTTAAAGAATCGGACAACGTGCTTTCGTTTGAGGATTTGCAACACAAGGCAATGCAACTTTTGAGTGATGACGATACTCTCAAAGACGCTTTCGACGCAGTGTTCGTGGACGAGTATCAAGACGTCAACCCCACGCAAGAGGCAATTATATCCAAGCTCGTAAAGGGTGAGTGTTTTATGGTGGGAGACGTCAAACAAAGCATATACGGATTCCGTCTTGCGGATCCGTCAATATTCATTTCAAGGCAAAAAAGATATGCGGAATTTGGCACGGACGAGGGGCAAAACATCTATTTCAACCACAATTTCCGCAGTGCGTACGGCATACTGTCTTTCGTCAACGGCGTGTTCGACTCGGTTATGACGGAGGAAAACGCAGATATCAACTATAAGACGGACGCAAGGTTCGAACTTAAAGACATTCCGCCCGTAAGTATAGAAAACGTGTCCCCCGAGGGGTACGTTCAAGTGCATCTTTTTGCCAAAAACAAGACGGAAAGCGCGGTTGCAAGCGGACTTTACGACATCGTAAACGCCGAGAGCGAGGACGACGAAGGCGTATGCCAAGAGGGCGAATTTATCGCAAACGAGATAAAGACGCTTGTCGGAAGAATGAAGGGTACCAACCCCGACGGCAGCGGGAAATACATAGGCTACGGAGATATCGCGGTGTTGTTCCGTTCCCGCTCGGGCGGTGCGAAGAAGATTGTGGAAACTCTCAAAAAAGAGGGTATTCCCGTCAACGAGGGCGCGTTCGGTCAATCATTATCGTTGCCGGAGAGGGAACTCGTCAACTTTTTGAGGGTGCTTGACAATCCACGTCAAGACGTGGCGTTTGCGGGATATTTGTTGTCTTTTTTCGGCGGATACGACGAGGAAGAAGTGGCAAAAATCGCACTCGAAGAAGGCGACTGTTTGTACGACAAATTTTTGAAATACGCACTTAAAGAGGACGTTTTGGCACAAAAAGTGCGCGATACGGCAAAAATCGTCGATAAATACAGGCTCAAAGAGAGCTATCGAAGCCTGCCCGAACTTATGAACGGCATAGTGTGCGACTATCGCTACGACGCCTACCTTATGCGAAGCGGTGAGGGGGACGTAAGCGGACTCAAAAGTTTCATTGCGAGCGCAAGCGTAAAGGACGGAATAACGCTAGGCAAATTCCTCGAAGACTATTGCGAGGGTGACTCTGAGGGCGCAAGTGCAAGCGGTGGAGATAGGGTTGCAATATCCACTTTTCACGGCTACAAGGGACTTGAAAATCCCGTTGTATTCGTGGCGGATACGGCGTTCGGATTCAACTACGAGTCGAGCACGGGGGATATGATTTCCACCGGCAAAGGGCTTACGTCGGCAAAAAATTCCAACGACAAAGGGCTTGTGGGAATGAACGCGTTCAACTTCGCGGATAAGACAAAGAGTTCGGTTACGCTATCTAAAATCGCGGTAGGCAAGTGTATAAAAGACAATCAACTCAAAGAGGAAATAAGGTTGTTTTACGTTGCATTGACGAGAGCAAAGCAACTTATGTACGTAACCGCCACGGCGAGTGAGAAAAAGTGTGCGAGCTTCGGCGTCGCTCCGAGGCTTTTCGGCGCGAGTTGCGACCTCGATTTTTTGTCGGGCGCGATATTTGACGGAAGCGTCAACGCAACCGTTTTCAAACACAATATCGCTGAAAACGAGGAGAACGCGCAAGAGACGGAAAGTGTCGTATACGTACCCGACGAGCACGTCATAGGGACAATAAGAAAATCGCAAGAATTCGTATATCCTTACAAAGAGGCAACAAGGCTTGCAATGAAGTACAGCGTATCCGCGCTCGACAGCAAGGACGAGGACGCGGTGTGCTTATTCAAAGACGCGGCGAAGAAGGGCAGCGCATACCACAAGGTTATGCAGTATATCGACTACTTTGCGGAGGGCAAAGAAGCGGTTGAAGCGGAGATGGACAGAATGGTGCGCGAAAAACTTATCGAAGAGGAAGAGCGCGCGCTCGTTAATCCCGCGGATATCGCAAGGTGTCTCGACAGCGAGATAATGCAAAAGGCAAAAAAAGCGTTGCTCTCCGGAAGCGGAAAGTGTATGCGTGAGCAAGCGTTTATGATGTACAAGCCTGCAAACGAAGTAAGCGAGGACTTTTCGTCAAGCGACAGAGTGCTCGTGCAAGGCGTTGCAGACCTCTTTATCAACGACGAAGAGAAGATTATCCTCGACTTCAAAAACTCCGCTTTAAAAGACGAAGAATCGCTTGAAAAGTACAAAAAGCAACTTTATCTGTATAAATCGGCAATTGAAAGTGCGATTGGTGCAAAAATTGACAAACTTGCACTATATTCGTTCAAGACGGGCAAGACACTATATTTGTAAAACACGACCGTATATTTACGCGCCGTCGCAACTACGCGACGGCGTTTTTGATGAAAAAGGCGTTAAGTTGACGTGATAATTCGTTTTTCGTCGCACAATTGGCGGTTTATCGTGCAAAGAAGCGCGGTTATCTGTCGTTGCGCTTTGAAATCTGTAAAAAAGTTTGCAATGTTTTGGATATTGTCTTGATTTTTTCATATAAACTATGTATAATCTATTAGATACTAAATCGCGGAGGAATATCGTGGAATTTTTTGAAAATGCGTTCAATTGGCTTGCAGACGTTTCGTCCAAATTGCCTAAAATAGATTTCCAAATATTTTTCATCGTCACCGTGGCGGTGCTTTTCGGGTTGGGTATCGTATTTGCTTTTACCTATCTCGGCTCAAAGGTTTTCAAACTTACTAAAGCAAGTAAGAAAATCCAAAAATATCTCGAAGGCGTTGACACCGTCGACGACGACAACGTGAGTGATTTTACCGCACATTGTTTCTCTTCAAAAGCACCGCAAGCGTTGCGTGACAGTTGGGTGCAATACCTTGGCGTGCGCTTCGGTTACCCCAGCGATATCGTAAGCGACAAGAACGTGTACGATAAGACGGTCAAAAAGAACAAGGACTACCGCGCGGGCATCTATCTTTGCGTGTCGCTCGTGTTGCTTGCGATTTTTGCGTTTTGGGGATACGGCACTCTCGATAAGATCGGCATAGGCACGGCGCAGTTTATCGGCCTCGCGGTTATCGGATTGATGTATCTTTTCCTTATTCTCATCAATCGCGCGCAAAACAAGCGTTGCCTCGAAGCGTTTGACGCAATGCAAGAGGACCTTGACGCAAAGGTCAATCTCCAAGTGGAGAAAAACTATGCGACGGATTCTTCTCCGCTTTCCGAACTTGCGGGTATGGTGGAAGAGATTATCGCACGCAATACATCCAAGGCAATCGACGTGGACGAAGAGCAAGAGACCGTGCAAGAGCCCACACCGATCGAGGCGTTGATAGAGCAAGAAGAACAAAGCGAAAGCATGGCGGAAGAAACGCCCGTCGAAGATACGGAAGAGCCTACGGAAGAAACGCCTGTTGAAGAGACGGAAAACGAGGTCGAGGCGGAAGAAGTCCAAGAACTCGAACCGGCTGAAGAAACGGATGGAGCAACTGAACCCCAAACGGAAGAGGTTGAAGAAACCGAGCCTATCCAAGAGGAAGAATCCGTAGAAGAGAGCGCAGAAGCAGAAGAGGCGCAAGAAGAGAGAGCGGAAGAGAACGTAGAAGAACAACCTCTCGAAGAAGTGGTTGAAGAAGAGCAACCGCTTGACGAGGAACAAGAAACTTTTGAAGAAACGCAAGAGCAACCCATAGAAGAGACGGAAGAAGTCCAAGAGGATGAGACCGCCACAGAGGACGTGCAAGAAGGACCTGTCGAAGAAGATAAAGATGCTACCGAAGAAGAGTCCGACGAAAATCAAGACGTAGCGGAACAACTCGTAGAAGAGCCTGTCGAAGAAACTCAAGAGGCGGAAGAAGCAGACGAGCAAGTAGAAGAGGAAGTGTCCGAAGAAAGCGACGAGGAGCAAGCGCCTACCGACGAAGAAAGCACGGACGGCGTAGAGGAGGTCGAGGAAGCGGAAGAGTCCGAGGACGAAGCCGAAGAAGACGAAACCGCAAACGAAGACGGTGAACCGGAAGAAAACGAAACCGAGGTGGTGTACGTCGTGGACGGTGAAGAAGAGGACGACGAAGTGGTCAAACCCGCAAAACTCGTAAAACTCCCCAATCTCGTGGATTATATGCTTTCAAAGAATATGCCCAAGGCAATGAAGATACAAATTGCGGGTATGCTTATCGGTACGTACAAGAAGTTTGAAAATAGCAAGGAAGACCGCAAAATCGTCGTACAATGCTTGACTAAGGTTATGCGCGACTTGCAAGCAAACTGACAATAAAAATATAAAAAGTTCAGTCGGGGGACTTTATGAGCCGACGTTTCAATAAATATATAAGGTGAGGATTGAAAGATGTTTGGAAAGAAGAAAAAACAGGCAAAACTCGAACAAGAGCAACGCGAAAAAGAACAACACGAGTTGGAACTTGCTCAACAACAAGCCGCTCAAAGAGCCGAGAAAGCTGCCAAAGAGGAAGAAAACGACGGCAAGATTTATCTTGAAAGCGAAATCATCGACGACGATGAGGACGACAATTCTCTTCCCAAAGAGTACGAGTCTATCGCATATATTTTGAAACAAGAAACGGGTGAAGATTTGCTTGCGCAACCCGTTGACGACGACGTGGAAGAATTGCCTCTCGAAGAGGTGAAACCCGAAGCCAAACCCGAAGTCGCACCCGAGGTCGAACCCGTGCAAGAAGTCGAGGAAGAAAATGCTCCCGAAACGGAAGCGGTACAAGAACCCGTAGCGGAAGAAGCCCCGACCGAGGAAGAGCCCCAAGAAGTCGAAGAGACGGAAGAAGAGGTGGCGGAAGAAGCTCCGACCGATGAAGAGACTACGGACGACGAGGAAGCACAAGAGGAAACCGCAGTCGCACCGCAAGAACCAAAAGAAGAAGTGGTGTACGTGGTGGACGGTCCGAGCGAGGACGACGATGAAATCGTCAAGCCCGCAAAGCTCGTCAAACTCCCCAATCTCGTGGACTATATGCTCTCTCAAAATATGTCTAAACAAATGAAGATCAACATTGCGACGTTGCTCCTTTCCACGTACAACAAGTACAAGGATATTCCTGCGGAAAAGAAGATCATAGTACAATGTATGGCAAAAGTTATGAGATCTCTCATTCAAGGTTGATAGAATATCGTTTTGACAAGATAGAATATCGATTTATTAATGAATTTAACAATGAAAAAGCCCGAATGGATTTTCGGGCTTTTATCATTGCGTTTTTATAAGTTTTGTGGTATCTAACCGGTTGAATATCACAAAATTTATCGATTGTATACCATAAAAGCAATCGATGGAATATTTCAAAAATTATTTGAGCATTTTCTTTTTGATAAACACTATGATGAGTGCTATGCAGATGGCAATATTTATGCCGACGACAACCCAAAATCCCCACAGTTTGCCCTCGAAGGGAACACCCGTGTTCATGCCCCAAAGGGCGGCAATCATCGCAGGAGTGTCTACGAGCAACGTAAGTACGGTGAGCGTCTTCATAACGACGTTGAGGTTGTTGGAAATGATTGAGGCGTACGTGTCCATCGTGCCGTTGAGAATGTCGCGGTAGATATTTGACATCTCGATTGCTTGGCGGTTTTCGATAAGAACGTCGTCCCACAAATCCTCGTCTTCTTCGAAGAACGTTATCATACGCGGAAACTTGTCCAAAACGGCGGTGTTTGCGCGAAGGGAAGTGGAGAAGTAGACGAGTGATTTTTCAAGCGAAAGCATCTCGATAAGACCTTCGTTTTTCATTGCCTTTTCAAGCTCTGCCTGAACGCGTTGGCTTGCACGGTCAATCTGTTTGAGGTATTGCAAATACTTCTTTGCGATGACGTATTGAAGTTGGAGCAAGAAGCGAGTGCGTTTGTGGATATTGAAATCCTTGACGTATCTGCCCGCCATAAGGTCGTTGATAACCGACGTTTCGTTGAGGCACACGGTTACGATCGTGCTGTCCGTGGTGACGCAACCGAAAGGCAAGGTGGCGTAGGTGTATTTGTCGTCGGACTCTTCAGTGATAGGGATGTCGGTGACGACCATCATCACGCCGTCGTCCTTTTCGCAGTGAGCGCGCTCTTCAGAGTCCAATGCGGCTTTGATGTATTCTTCGGGGATTTTGGTACGCGAAGAAACCAACTCGATCTCCTTGTCGGTCGGGTTGGACATGTGTACCCATTGGTCGGTGAAGTCGTACTCCTCGGTGATCTCTTGCGGATCGACTTCGATAACGGATTTGTTGATTTTTTTGTAAACTTGGATCATAATCGGTTCTCCCGAGCATAGCAAAAGGCATTGCGTTGAGAGAACTCAAACGCGATGCTTAATGGTGGATTTGTTGACTACTTCCAGGGTCAGCGTCCATAATTTTTGCACCTCTAAAACGTGTTTTGATACGTTTAGTTTAACAACTGTCTCTTATACACATCTCCGAGCCCACGAGACGGACTCCT
>URUQ01000033.1 GCA_900551145.1 uncultured Eubacteriales bacterium | reverse complement strand
GCATACAGTTGTATGTATATTGTTGATATTGTAAACTTTCTTCTTGAAAGGTGAAGTAATCAATGATATAATACTTTTATGGACTTAAAAAATACTGCTTACTACTTTGCGGCTTTCCGCAAACTTTTGCGTTCCTACACGGATTATCAGTTGAGGGAACTCAAAGATTACAACCTTACGCCAAACGAAATCGTGGTGCTTTCCGGCATAGGCTCGATTGGTATGGCAAGCGATATCGCTGCGTCTGCGTGCGTTTCGAAAGCGCTCGTTTCGCGTAGCGTAAAACAACTCAAAGACAAAGGTCTTATCAAAATCAACATTTCTCCCGTCGACAAAAGGGAACAAATGTTAGAACTCACGTCGGAAGGGGAACGTGTTGCCGAACTTATTTCGGAAGCGAACGACAAGTTTTATAGGGTGGCTTTCAGAAGATTTGAGGACAATGAAAAGCGCGTATTGCAAGCGCTTCTTCAATTGATGCTTCAAAATCTCGAAAGTGGGGATAACAATGATTTATGATGCATTAGAAGAAAAAAGGGACGAAGTCGCGGCAAAAGCGCGCGACAATATTGCCGATATTTGCGAGCGTTTCGGCGCAAGAGATGCGGGCAGTGAGGGAGAAAAACAGACAGCCGAATATTTTGAGGGGCGTCTAAAAGCGGTGTGCGACGACGTGAAAACGGAGAAGTTTTCTGTTGCGCCCGACGCTTATTTTGCGTGGGCAAGCATAGTTGCGTCGCTTGCGTTGCTGTCTTTCGTGGCGTATTTCTTTTCGGCATTGGTGTCTATACTGCTGGCGGTTATAGGCGTGGTGGTATACGTTATTCAGTTCATTGCAAGCAAGCACTTTTTCGATCCTCTCTACAAGGTCAAGACCTCTCAAAACGTGACCGCGGTGAAAAATCCGAGCGGAGAGATACGCAACCGACTATTTTTTGTTGCTCATATAGACGCCACAAAAGAGTGGACACTTCTTTATAGGCTCGGTGGCGGTGCGATGGATTTTGTCATAATATCGTCGCTTATCGGTCTCGTATACCTCGTAGGCGCGAATATTGCCAATTGGGTTATCGTGGGCGGTCTCGGCGCAAGCATAGCGAGCGGAGCAATGCTCATCGTAGGGCTTGTTGCAATAGCGTTTTTGCCGGGGTGGATATCCCTTTACTTCCTCATCAATCCCAAACGCGTCATTGACGGCGCAAACGAAGATTTGAGCGGTTGCGAAGTTGCGCTTGCGGTGCTTGAAAGTATGAAAGAGCAAGGCGTAGAGGTGCAAAATACGCAAATCGGCGTAATTCTGACCGGTAGCGGAAGTGTAGGGCAAAGAGGTGCACAAGCGTGGTGCGAAAGGCACAAAAACGACTACAACGACGTGCCGACGACCTTCGTTTGCCTCGATACGTTGAGAGAAACGGAGGCGTTGAGAGTGAATACAAAAGAACTCAACGGCTTTGTCAAAAACGACGCAAGCGTCGTAAATCTCATTTCAAAATCGGCAAAATCACTCACAAAAGGCGCACTTACGCTGGGTGCGACGGACAGTGCGGAGTTCTCTCGTCAAGGCTTTAAGAGCGCAAGTATAACGGGGTATAGTCAGAGATGTCCGCAATATTTGCATACGAGATACGACTCTTTCGACAACGTCAACGATAAGTGCATTGCCAAGGCATACGAGGCATGCGTGCGTATCGTGGACGCGGTGGATAATAAATGAAGAAAAAACGCATTGCAAAATGCGTTTTTTCATATAAAATAAGAACATAGGGGTAATTATGAAAATTGTATTTATCGGTGCCGGCATGGCGTCGTTGGTTGCAAGCGAAAGGCTTGCAAGAGCGGGTTATGACGTAAGCGTTTACGAAAAAGACACTTACGACACCGTATCGTACGACTGGCATGACGACGTAAATCGCGACGCATTCGATATGTTCGGGCTTCCGCTTCCGAAAGAAGGCACATATTTTACCAAACGCAACTGGACGTTTGTGCCACCTGCGGAGCGCATAGAGGTCAACCTCAATTTGCCCGAAAATCAACTCGATTGGTCAACAGAGCGTCGCAAACTCGCACAACAATATATAGACCGCGCAAAAGACGTTGTGGACTTCCACCTCGGACAAAAGGCGGACTCTCTCATTATAGAGGACGGCAAAGTCAAAGGTATCTTAGCAGGCGGTGAAAAAGTGTATGCCGACCTCGTGGTTGACAACTCGGGCGCGATGTCGCCTTTCCGTGCGTCGTTGCCCAAGAGCGCGGGGATAACCGCTATGCCTCAAAAGAACGAAATCTTCGTGGCGTACCGCTCCTTTAACAAGAAAGTCGAGGGCGTAAAAGACCCCGAAAACACCAACAGAGCATATCTCAAACACCTCGGTGAAGAAGGCATCAGTTGGAGTATATTAGACCCCGCGGGCACAGTGAATATCCTAATCGGAAGAGCGGGAGAACTAACAAAAGACACGTTTGACCGTGCGTATAAGGCACTTAAAGCGTCAAATCCGATAATAAGCGACGAAGTTGTCCGTGGCGGTATCAATTGTATTATACCTATAAGATATCCGCTCACGCGTATGATGACGGACGGATACGTGGCAATCGGTGACGCGGCTTTTATGACCATTCCTATGATTGGAAGCGGTATCGAAAACTCTATGAAAGCGGCGTGCATTCTTGCCGATACCATTATCGAATCGGGCTCCGTCAAGAAAGAAGATTTGTGGCAATACGAGGTGAAGTATTACAAAATGCGCGGCGC
This sequence comes from uncultured Eubacteriales bacterium, assembly GCA_900551145.1. Classification (GTDB taxonomy): domain Bacteria; phylum Bacillota; class Clostridia; order Christensenellales; family CAG-917; genus CAG-475. The sequence goes on along the minus strand of URUQ01000033.1, from coordinate 8,431 downwards.
GGACCACGTCGGCGTCGACGTACTCAAACGTTGGTTGCTCGGCGCAAAACCGCAAGACCTCGATTGGCTCTTTGAAAAGGGCGTCGTGGACGACAGCAATATGGCGGCGGGCGCAACGGGCAAACTTATCGTGTTGACTCCCAAAGACCTCGTTGTGAAAGTTGCAAAAGGCTGGACGAGACTTCCTCTGCTCCTTGCGATGAACGATATGCTTATGCGCTCCAAAAAAGCTGCAAAAATCGCAAAGAAAATTCCCGAAACTTACGACGAAGAAAAGATTGCGAAGTGGGAAAGCAAGATAGAGAAGCTGGTTTATCACAAATAAATAAAAAACTGCGCTACGGCGCAGTTTTTTACTTTTACATAGTATTTGCTCATTCAAGGTGTTCTTATACACGGTATCTGTCCGTTCGAAGACGGACTTTCGAGCCGCAAGGCGGCGAGCCTTTGAGCGCCGAACTTGACGATTAGTACGAGAATGCGTGGCGTTTTGTTGCGTAGCTGCTACGCAGGCGAAGTGGCATAATGAGAGGACGATACTCTTCTATGTGAGTGCCGATTTCCCCTCTTGCGAACGATATTTGTATAAGTAGAGAAATGACGCATGTTTGAGCAATAGGGGAAAGCCCGAAGGGAAGGGGTGATGCTTGTATTTTAAAGTGTTACGACGCACTTAATTAGAATATAAAAATATTTTAAAAAAGAGCCTTTGACGTTTGTCATAAGGCTCTTTTTTGTGACATTAAATCGGTTTTACAGAATACCGCGACGGTTGGTCTTCATCTCTTGGCGGAAGGCTTTGAGTTCGGCGTTCAACTTCTCGGCAACCCACGGCAAATCTTTGGATACGGAATATCCTTCCGCGGGGTCGGTGTCGAGGTTGAAGAGGTAGTTTTTGTAAACTTGGTCGATAAACGCCGAGTTCTCGGTGCGCACCTTGTCAAAGTATTTGAAGTCGTACACGACTCCGTCTACGTCAACCGCCATTTGCACGGCTTGACATTTGCCTTTTTTGAGGTAGAAGAGCTTGTCGTGCACGCGCGTGGAAGTGGGGACGCTCGCTTGCCACAAGTCGTACAAATCCGCACCGTCTATAATTCTGTCGGACGGTAGATATACGCTGCCATCGGCGTTGGTGATACCGCAGTAGCGCAAGATGGTGTTGAACAAGTCAAAGTTCATACTGCTTGCGTCGATATGCTTGGTTGTGCCCGTCGTTGCGCTCGATTTTACCTTGCTTGCGACGTTGTCGCGTGATGTTGCAACGTCGTTGTTTGTCCACGGATAGTAATTGTAGCTTACGCTATCGATTGCCGTGCCTTTGCCGAGGTTGCCGTTGGGATAACTTGCAAGGATAGGCACTTTCATACCGCCTTCGAAGGTGGTGTTTTTTCTGCCTCTCATATCACCCGTGACGCCCTCTCTGCCGGGGCCGTTGTCAGACGTGAATATGATGAGCGTATTGTCGTAGAGGTTGTCCGCATCGCCCACGGCACATTCCTCACCGCCTTTTTTGTGTGTTTTGAGGTAGTTGAGGATATCGCCGAGGTATTTGTCAAATTCCTCTATGCAATCGATATAGGTGTCGTCGTTGGTATCACCCTTGCCGTTGCCGTTGTTGTCCGAATAGATGGGGAAGTGTGGCCACGGAGTGGTGTAGTATGCAAGGAATTTTTCGTCGTTCTCAACGGAGGAACTGATGAAGTTTATCATTTGCGCCGTGAGCAAGCGAGTGCTTTCCGATTGGTCGAGATTTTCCTTGTGCGTGCGCACTTCTTGGGAGTGGAAGTTGCCGTCTGCGTCCACGTAGTCCTCAACCCAGTTGTACGGAGTCATATCGTTGACGTAATAACTGCCGTAGAAGTAGTCAAAGCCTTGATTGGTGGGCAGATATTGACCATAATCGCCGAGATTCCACTTGCCTATGCAACCCGTGCTGTAACCCGCGCGTTGCAATACTTCCGCAAAAGTGATTTCGTCGCCCAAAATTCCGTCCACGTTGTTGAGGAATTGATAGGGATTGAGGAAGTGCGTGGGAGACCACGGATTGGATTGAATATCGCTGGGGAACACGACGTTGTCGAGATATCCTCTTGACGAGTATCTGCCGGTAAGAATAGAAAATCTTGACGGGGAGCATACGGGAGATGCGGAATAGAAGTTGTCCATCATAATTCCGCCGTCCGCAATTGAGTCGATGTTCGGGGTGTTTATCGTGGCGTTTGCACTGCCGAGATAACTGTACGCCGAGATATCGCTGTACGCCATATCGTCCATAAGGATAAACAACACGTTTGGCGAGTCGTCACCGGTTTTGTATTTGTCCGCAACGCTCTTCAAATAGTCGTCGTGACCTTCTTGCAGACTTTTTGCTGTCGGACGGCAACGCAAATTCATAAAGAATACGTACACGATAGCCGTGCCAACCATAAGGAACGCGCACACCGCACACGTAATGCGCAACGCTTTTTGTTTGTTTATAAAGCGGTTGGCAACGTATACGAGCGTGGCAAGAAGTACGGGGAAGAGCACCAATACGAGGTTGTACCAAAGGTTCTTTCCAAAACTTTCCGCGCCCCAAATGAGGAAGAATACGAAGAGCCCGCAGATACACACCATATAGGCAATCCACATATAGAGCCCGACGTTCTTTTTGATGAGCATTCTTGCAAAAATCAGCACGCCCGCCACGATTGCAAGTATGTTGGCAACGAGAGGCAAGAAGTTGTATCCCGTGCACCACATTACAAGCATAAACAGTGAGCAGATTGCAAGATACACCACGTCAAAAATGCGCAATTTTTTGTCGATATGCGCCTTTATCGGCGTCGGTGTCTCGTCTGCTTGCGTTTGATCGCTTACTACAGAGTCTTCGTTTTCGACTGTTTCGTCGACGTTGATTTTGTTTTGTTCGTCCATATTTTCCACCTATAAGCACTTTGAGTGCAGTGTTGTTTTTGAGTGATATTTGCGCTTTGGGCAAGTGATATTGTTGCTACGCAACAGTGATATTGCACCTATGGTGCAGTGATATTTTTAGCCTTTGGCTAAAAGTGATATTTGCCTACGGCAAGTTTTGGAATATTCCGAGCAACATATCGAAGCAAAGCACGAGTTTGGAGAAAATGCCGTAGTCCGCAAAGTTGCCTTTCGGTCCTACTGCGCCGAGGCCGTTGATGATAATATCCATATAAAGTCCTTGTATGGTTGTATAATTAATGACATTATAGCACTTATTTTATTATAGTACAAGTCAAATTGTTCAAAATGGCAAACGCCCCCAAACGCCGTGATTTTTTAATAATCGTCAAATTTGCTCAAAATCGAGCACGCCGATTGGCGGAACGAATTAAAAAGGGTGCAAATCAAACGCAAAGAACGCGCGACTTTTAAGGGGATATTGGAAGTAGACGAAGTTGTGCGTGCGTAAAGCAGGTACAAAACGCCAAAAGCGAAGTTGCTTTAAGAACAGATATGGCAATATAACCGAAGAAAATAAAAAAGCGAGGACGCCGCCTCGCAATATCGCGTTTAATTTTAGTAGTTGCGTCTTCCTATGAGGTAGTCGACGGAAACGCCGAAGAAAATGCTCAATTCGATAAGAGTGTCGTAGTTGGGTTGATTTCTGCCGACTTCCCAGCCCGAAACCGTGGATTTTGACACCTTCAAATGCTCCGCAAGATCTTGTTGGAGCATATTTTTCTCTTGACGAAGAGATTTCAATCTTTCGGGAAAACAACTGTGTAACATTTTTTAGTCCTCTTTTCCTCTTTTTGCTACTGCATATATCATAATACACTTATCGTGCCTCTGTCAAACGAAGTTTTGCGATTTTGACAAAGATTATTTTTTTATCCGCTTGCCATATTTTTGATATTGCATCGCAAGCATAGGTCAATCGAGGTTGATTTTGATTAAGAAGTGTAGTAAAATAATCAAAAAGATAACGTAGGCAATATATGAAGTTCTTTCTGTTTATAAAATGCGCGCTGTATACGCTTGTCCAATGCACGTGGGGTATAATCCAAACATTGCTTGGCTTGTGCTTTTTCCTAAAATATGCACGTTGCAGGCACGAGTATTATCACGGCGCAATTCTCACTTATCACGACGGCAATTGGGGCGGTGTTTCGCTCGGACTCTTCATTTTCGTTAACGGCAATCGTCCCGAGGTTTGGACGAAGGACGCGCGCGTTCACGAGTACGGACACACCGTGCAGTCTTTGATAAGCGGACCTTTTTATATGCTCTTCGTGGGTATCCCTTCAATGATATGGTGCAACTCAAAGAAATTGCATCAAAAGCGTATGAGAGGTGAGCTTAATTATTACGACTTGTACTGCGAAAGAGACGCCAATACTTTCGGCGCACTCGTGACAAAAGAGGAAAAACCAAAGCGTGAAAATACGGGTGAGGAATTAAGACGAAGAGGAGTTATAACCGACTGATTATGGAAGATTTATATACCAGAACGGCTATGCTTATCGGTGACAAAATCGAAAAGCTCAAAAGCGCAAAAGTGCTCGTTTGCGGTGTCGGCGGAGTGGGCGGATACGTTGTTGAGGGGCTTGCAAGAGCGGGTGTGGGCGCGATAGACGTGCTCGACAACGACGTTTTTTCACCGAGCAATCTCAATAGACAAATTCTTGCCACCACTGCCACGATAGGTCGCAAAAAGACGGAGGTCGCGATAGAGCGCATAAAGTCAATAAATCCCGATTGCCATTCGGGGGCGTACGATATGTTTTATCTTCAAGACACGGCACACGATGTGGATTTGACCCGATACGATTACGTCGTCGACGCAATAGACACGGTGAGCGCAAAACTCACTCTTATCGAAAGAGCAAACGAGGTAGGAACGAAAGTAATCTCATGTATGGGGACGGGCAACAAGCTCGGCACTTGCTTTGAAGTGAGCGACGTATACAAGACGAGTGTTTGTCCTCTTGCAAAGGTTATGCGCAAGGAGCTTAAAGCGCGCGGAATAAATAGACTCAAAGTCGTCTATTCCAAGGAAGAGCCTATTATTCCCAAAGACCCTCCGACGGAGAACGGCAGACATATTCCCGGTAGTATAAGTTTTGCACCGGCAATCGCGGGGATGACGCTCGCAAGCGAAGTTATAAAAGACTTGATTGCAGAATAATCGCAAAACGAGCACTTAACTTGGTCAAAATTGACAGATAAACAGCCGATATTGTTAAGTAGTATTAAATTGCAATTGATATCAAGGTATAGACGATGGATAGTATTTTTGACGGACAACTCAAAATCGAAGTCGCTTCCGCAAGCGGTATAGAGGCGGTAACCAAGCGGGAACTCATACGCCTCGGATACGAGCCGAGCGGTGCGAATTTTGGACGAATAGAGTTTGACGGGGCGTTTGCGGACGTAATGCGCGCCAACGTTTTTTTACGTACCGCAAACCGCGTGCGCATAGTGCTTGCTACGTTCAAAGCCGAGACTTTCGATGAGCTTTTCGACGGTGTTTACGCAATGCGTTGGCAAGATATTTTGAGAAAAGAAGCCAAAATCGTGGTCGACGCAAAGTCCGCCAAAAGCAAACTTTTTGCCCTTCGTAGCGTACAAAGTATCACCAAAAAGGCGATAATATCCAAATTGTCGACGGTGTATAAAGGCTCTTTTGACGAGAGCGGAGCGGAATACGACATAGAGGTGTCCTTGCAAAGTGATATTGCCACCGTCACGCTCGACACTTCCGGCGAAGGCTTGCACAAAAGGGGCTATCGCACATATCTCGGCGATGCGCCTATTCGCGAAACGCTTGCTTCGGCAATGATTTTGCTATCCGTATGGAATCCGTCGCGTGCGCTTATAGATCCGTTTTGCGGTTCGGGTACTATCCCTATCGAGGCAAGTATGATTGCGATGAATATCGCCCCCGGTATGAATAGAAATTTTGCTTGCGAGCAGTTTTACGGCGTGCCGAACGTAAGGGAGACCGTTCAACGAGAAGCGCAAGACCTTATTAACAAGGATATCGATTTGCATATAAGCGGTTTCGATATCAATCCGTCCGCAATCAAGCTTGCATTGAAGCACGCCGAGCGTGCGGGTGTAAAGGACAAAATCCATTTGCAAGCGGGGGATATGCGCGATGTATCTTCTCGTTTTTCGCACGGCGTTATAATCACCAATCCGCCGTATGGTGAAAGACTTATGGACGAGGATGAACTAAAAAAACTATATCGCGACTTCGGTGCAATGACGTCCAAACTCGACGAGTGGTGCGTGTACGCAATCACTTCTTACAAGGCGTTCGAAAAGTATTACGGCAAGCGCGCGGACAAAATCCGCAAACTCTATAACAGTGAGTTGGAGTGCAATTTCTATCAATATCTCGCAACTCAGCCACCCCATAAAAGTGATAAACCGGCTATAAAAAATAAAGACTTGCAAGATGTTTGATTCTTGCCGTTTAAAAAATAAAAATTCAAACGTAAATCGCAATATCCGCCGTTTATATATCAAAAGCGATATGGTAAGCTATCGAATATTGCAATATTAATATAAAATCGGTGAATGATATGAGAGCACTTATACAACGCACGTTCCGCTCCAAACTTTATGTGGACGGACAACTTATAAGCGAAATTCCGAGCGGACTTACCATATTCCTCGGCATAAGCAAAGGTGACACGGAAGAGCAAGCGGATTATCTTGCTCGCAAGGTTGCAAGGCTTCGAGTTTTCAGAGACGACAACGACAAAATGAATCTTGACATCAAGCAAGCGGGCGGAGAGATTTTGCTCGTGTCGCAGTTTTCTCTTGCGGGAACGCTTGGCAAAGGCACGGGCAATCGTCCCGACTTCGGCCATGCGGAACTTCCCGACAGGGCAAGAGAGCTTTACGAGAGAGTAACGCAAAAAATTCGCGATGAAGGCATCGTAGTCAAGAACGGCGTGTTCGGAGCGCATATGTTTATTGAGCAAGAGCAAGACGGTCCTTTGTCTTTTGTGTTCGAGTGCTGATATGGTTAAGATATTATTCGTATGTCTGGGCAATATTTGCCGTTCGCCTATGGCGGAATGTATAATGACCGACATCGTGAAAAAACACGGATTGCAAAGCGAATTCCGTATTGCGTCGGCTGCAACTTCTTGCGAGGAGGAAGGCAATCCTATATATCCGCCCGCAAGAAGGAAACTAAACGAAAAAGGCGTTGAAGTTTTACCGCATTGCGCCACGTTGCTTACTCGAGACGATAAAAACGCGTACGATTTGATAATCGCAATGGAAGAGCGCAACGTGCGTGCTATTTATCGCATTATCGGCGAAAGCGACAAGGTGCATAGGCTTCTCGATTTTTCCTCTCGTCCGCGCGACATCGCAGACCCCTGGTGGACAGGTGATTTCGAAACGACGTATAACGATATCGTCGAGGGGTGTGATGCTCTTCTCGATTATTGCGTAAAGAGTTATAACGAGAAAAATGGATAAAATAGAAAAACTGCTTTTTGATAACGCGGACGAAAAGTACCGCAATTTTCACTCGTCGCTTATACCCACCGTCGATAAGGAAACAATTATAGGCGTACGCGTCCCTACTGTAAGAAAACTTGCAAAATATTTGCAAAGAAATTGTCCGCAAGACGTAGTGGCGTTTTTAAGCGAACTTCCGCACAAGTACTATGACGAGAACGTTTTGCATGCGGTTTTGATTTCGGATATATCCGACTATGACAAGGCGTTGGCATATACCGAGAAGTTTTTGCCATTCATCGATAATTGGGCGGTTTGCGATATATTCAATCCGCGCGCGTTCAAAAATCACGAAAACGTTCTTTGGCAAAAGATAGAGACGTGGCTATATTCAAATCACACATACACAGTGCGATTTGCGATAGTGAGTGCAATGCGTCATTTTCTTGATAACTACTTTTCAATTGACAAACTATACGAGGTGGCGAGTGTAAAGTCAGACGAGTATTACGTCAATATGGCAATTGCTTGGTATATTAGCGTCGCGCTTGTCAAACAATATGATGTCGCAGTAAAGCTCGTCAAAAACGAAGAGTTGCCTGCTTGGGTGCATAACAAGAGTATTCAAAAGGCAGTCGAGAGCTATCGTATTTCTGCCGATAAAAAGGATTATTTGAAAACTTTAATAAAACACGAATAGTGTGCAAAACGACACTTTTCAATTAATTTAGCGCGATATAATACACGTATAGTGTTCTATTTTATCAAAATCCGACAAAAAACGATATTTACAACACGTATAGTGTTCTTAGAACAGTTATAACAGTTCATAGTCAAACGCATGCATAACAAAACACGCATGGTGTATTTATTGTTCGAATTGTTGTGATTTCTTGTTCGTTATCTTGGCAGAAAATCCAACTTGGCCGTGCGGTTTTGCGACAATGCTAATTTTAAGCAAAAATCCATAAAAAAATTCAATATT
>URUQ01000032.1 GCA_900551145.1 uncultured Eubacteriales bacterium | reverse complement strand
CGAGATAGGAGTCCGTCTCGTGGGCTCGGAGATGTGTATAAGAGACAGATTATGCGCATCGCGCGCATACGCAAAAATATTACTTGAAGATACTTTATTGGAGGAATTCCCGATATGAAAAAAATGACCATTGACGGTAACACCGCTGCGGCGCATATTGCTTATGCTTTTTCCGACGTTGCGGCTATTTACCCTATCACTCCGTCATCTCCGATGGCAGAGAACTGTGACGACTGGGCAGGTCAAGGAAGAAAGAATATTTTCGGCAACGTTCTTAAAATTGCCGAGATGCAATCCGAAGCCGGCGCGGCAGGCGCAGTACACGGCTCTTTGGCAGCAGGCGCATTGACTAGCACGTTTACGGCAAGCCAAGGTTTGCTCCTTATGATTCCGAACATGTACAAAATCGCAGGCGAGTTGCTTCCTTGCGTATTCAACGTCTCCGCACGTAGCGTTGCAGGACACGCCCTCAACATTTTCGGAGATCACTCCGACGTTATGGCTTGCCGTCAAACGGGCTTTGCTATGCTCGCATCCAACAGTGTACAAGAGGTTATGGATTTGACTTTGGTTTCCTACCTTTCCACAATCGAATCCAGCGTCCCCTTCCTCAACTTCTTCGACGGTTTCCGCACCTCTCACGAAGTTGACAAGATCGACGTCATCGACTACGACGAAATCAAGGGCCTCGTAAACTTCAAAAAGATTGACGAATTCCGCGCACGCGCACTCAACCCCGAGCACCCGCACCAACAAGGCACGGCTCAAAACCCCGATATCTACTTCCAAAACAGAGAAGCAAGCAACAAATACTACGACGCAGTCCCCGCAATCGTTCAAGCGGAAATGGACAAAGTCAGCAAGCTCACCGGCAGAAAATACAACCTCGTCGACTACTACGGTGCAAAAGACGCAGACCGCGTAATCGTCATTATGGGTTCAGGTGCGGAAGCGGTTGAAGAGACCGTTGACTACCTCAACGCAAGAGGACAAAAGGTCGGTCTTCTCAAGGTCAGACTTTATCGTCCGTTCCCGATGGACGCATTCGTCGCCGCTCTTCCCGAAACGGTCAAGACCATCACCGTTATGGACAGAACCAAAGAACCGGGCGCACAAGGCGAACCTCTCTACCTCGACGTCGTATCCGCTCTCAACGAAAAGGGCGTGAAGAAAGAAGTGCTTTGCGGACGTTACGGCCTTGGCAGCAAGGAATTCAATCCTTCAATGGTCAACGCAATCTACCAAAATATGAACGGTGAGAAGAAAGATCGCTTCACGGTCGGCATCAACGACGACGTGACGTTCCACTCTCTCGCGGTCACCGAAAAGATCGACGCTTCCGACGCAAGCGCAATCTCTTGCAAGTTCTACGGTCTCGGCTCTGACGGTACTGTCGGCGCAAACAAGAACTCCATCAAGATCATCGGCGACCACACCGACAAATACGCACAAGCGTACTTTGCATACGACTCCAAGAAATCCGGCGGTATCACCATTTCTCACCTCCGTTTCAGCGACAAGCCCATCCGCAGCACGTATCTCATCGACCAAGCGGACTTCGTGGCATGCCACAACGAGTCTTACGTGCTCCGTTACGATATGCTCTCCGACCTTAAAGAAGGCGGTACGTTCCTCCTCAACTCTCAATGGGAACCCGAAGAGATGGACGCAAAACTCCCCGCTTCCATGAAGAATATGATTGCCAAAAAGCACATCAAATTCTACACTCTCGACGGTCTCAAAGTTATCCAAGAGATCGGCACCAAGAAGGGCGTCAACACGGTTATGCAAGCGGCGTTCTTCAAGCTTGCAAACGTCATTCCTTACGAAGACGCAGAGCGTTATATGAAGGAAATGATCAAGAAGTCCTACGGCAAGAAAGGTGATGCGGTCGTCGCAATGAACAACGCTTGCGTGGACAACGCAATCGCACATCTCAAAGAAGTCAAATATCCGCAAAGTTGGGAGACCACGACCAACGGCGCAGCTCCGCTCGAAGTGCCCAACGACGAATATTTCAAGAACTTCATCGCTCCGATCACCGCACAAGAAGGCGACAAACTTCCCGTTTCCGCATTCAATCCCAACGGTTTCGTACCCACCGGCACGACCAAGTTTGAAAAACGCGGTATCGCCGTTTCCGTTCCTATGTGGGACAAAGACAAATGTATACAATGCAACCGCTGCGCTCTCGTTTGCCCGCACGCGACCATCCGTCCGACGCTCGCAACCGCAGAAGAACTTGCAAACAAACCCGAAACCTTCGAAACCAAACCGGCTATCGGCGTAAAGGGTTATGAATTCCGTATGCAAGTAAGTCCGTACGACTGCACGGGTTGCTCCAACTGCGTTGCGGTATGCCCCGCAAAAGAGAAAGCTCTCACAATGGTTCCGCTTGACGAAGCTATCGCAAAAGAGGCAGAAAACTGGGAATATGCGGCAAACCTCAAAGAGACTTCCGCAGAACTCAAATCCGTCAACGTCAAGAACAGCCAATTCAAGAAACCGCTCTTCGAGTTCTCCGGCGCTTGCGCAGGTTGCGGTGAAACTCCGTACGTCAAACTTATGACGCAACTCTTCGGTGACAGAATGCTCATCGCAAACGCAACGGGTTGCTCCTCCATTTACGGCGGTAGCGCACCGACTTGCCCCTACACCAAAAACGACAAAGGTCGCGGTCCTGCTTGGGCAAACTCCTTGTTCGAGGACAACGCAGAGTTCGGTTACGGTATGCACCTCGCTTACGACACTCGTCGCAACGTGCTTGCAAACACGATTACCAACCTTATCGGTCTCGGCACGATTTCCAGCGATATGACAAACGCTCTCAACGCGTGGCTTGAAAACAAAGAAGATGCCGCAAAGAGCGAAGAAGTCGCCAACGCAATTCTCGCACTTCTCCCCGAAGAAAAGAAGAATGCAAACGGCGTGAGCCTCGAACTGTTGCAAAACATCGAAGCAAGAAAAGATTGCCTCATCAAGAAATCCGTATGGATAGTCGGTGGTGACGGCTGGGCGTACGATATCGGTTACAACGGCGTTGACCACGTTCTCGCAAGCGGTGAAGACGTCAATATCCTCGTCCTCGACACCGAAGTGTACTCCAACACGGGCGGACAAGCGTCCAAGTCTACCCCGACCGGCGCAATCGCAAAATTCGCGGCAACGGGTAAACGCACCAAAAAGAAAGACCTTGCACTTCTTGCAATGGACTACGGTTACGTGTACGTCGCACAAGTTTCTATGGGCGCGGATATGAACCAAGTCGTCAAAGCGTTTGCAGAGGCAGAGGCATATCACGGACCGTCCATCATCATCGCTTACGCACCGTGCATCAACCACGGCATCAAAGGCGGTATGGACAATTCGCAAATGGAAATGAAGAAAGCAGTTGACTGCGGTTATTGGCAACTCTTCCGTTACAACCCGACGTTGGTGGGAACGGACAAAGCCCCTCTCACAATCGACAGCAAAGAGCCGACAGACGATTATCAAGCGTTCCTTATGAACGAAACGAGATATGCGTCCTTGGCAAAGATGAATCCGGACGCGGCAAAAGTCTTGTTCGCAAAGAACGAAGAAGATGCCGCAAAGAAACGTGCGTTCTACCTCAAAAAGGCAGCGTCTTATACGGAAGAATAATTCCGCATAGCGTATCAAAAACCCCTCGGAAATCCGAGGGGTTTTTATTTTACCGTATTACCAAAAATTACACTTATATTTGATTATTGTCCGCTTCCTATAACAGCACACATTAAATGCGCCGTTTTATATGTTTTTTGCAATTATTTAACCAAAAATCGAAGTGTGGGAAGTTTGCCCTCTTCTATCGTCCACACGTCCTTGAAGTCAAAGCCGGTGTTGTCCGTAAACCACGTTTCGGAGCGGAAAGAACTTGTCGAGTCGGGGTCGGTCGCTTTGAGATTGCCCGTTTTGGTGATTGCAAAGTTCTCTACGTCCTCGCCGTCAACCACACTGACCATATAAAGTTCGCCGTTGAGCGAAAGAGTGTTTTGAGGCGCGTACCAACACTTGGTTACGGTCGAATTGTTTTCCATACTGCCGAAGCCGAAACCGAGGAAGAGCGTGTTTGTATCGTTGTTTTTAAGCTCACTCGCCTCGTCGTTGGCGGTGTTGTCAACCGCGATATTCACAAGCGTGAAGCAAGAGGAGATTGCCTTTTGCGAGTTTCTGCCCGCAATGCCGGCAGTATAAAGTCTGACATTATTCGTATCTCCATCGACGGTTACGTCAATCGTACCCGTGGAGTAGCAATAGTTGATTGCGCCGACGCCCGTCGTGGACGTGCCCGATTGCGATTTTCCGCTGAAATTGTTGCCGACGATACCGCCGATTGCAACGATGCTTGCCGATTTGTTGAGAATTACATGCAAGTTGGCGTCGACGTAAGAGTTTCTCACATAGCCCTCATTTTTGCCGACGATACCGCCTATATTTATTGATTGCGAAAGCGTTCCGCCGACGATTGCAGGACAACCGTTTGAACCGAAAGTTGCCTTGACCGCGACTTGTTCAACAGCCGCCGCATTGTCCGCAACCGCGCCGCCGAAGTACGCCGTGCTCGTTGCTGTGACGTTGTTTTCGGAAGCGACGACCGCTTCGCATTGAGATACCTGACCGCCGTTGGTGCCCGCGACACCGCCGATTTTGAACGCGTCGCAACGTATTTCGTTGAGAGTTACGAACGCTTTGCCGTTCGCGATAGTGGAAGAAGCCTTGTTTTCGCCGACGACACCGCCGAAGATAAGAGCCGTGCAGTTGGTCGTCACGACGATATTTCCGCCGTTGCTTCCAACCGTGCTACCGCCGATATAACCCTTGTTTATGTCGCTCGCAACGCCTTGGTTGACCGCTACGATACCGCCGACCGTAACTTTGTCGAGCTCGTTTAGATTGAACGTTGCCGACTTCACCGCCACGCCGTAAATTCTACCGCTGTTGACGGTTGCCACGACGCCGACTCGCACGTTGCTCGCATAACTTTCTCCGTCTTTGTCGATTGAGAGCGTGATATTTTCAAAAGTGAGGTTTTCGAGCGTTCCGCCTACGAAACCGAAAACGGAAGCGTGCGTAGTATCCGCAAACGTTCCTCCGCTAATCGTTGCACCGTTTTCACCGCCGTCAATCGTGCCGATAAAAACGTGAGACGCGTCGAAAAGCGGTTTGAACACGTTCGTGCCAAAGTTTATCGTGCCCGAAAACTTAATATCGGCGTCGAGAATTTCCTCTATTGCGACTTTTTCCTCATCGGTGGCCTTATGCAGAACGTCGTAAACACTCTTATATTGTTCTACGGAAGAGATTGCGATTTGTTTTATCCATTTGGAATAAATCTTTACCGTACCGCCCTCGAAATAGTTGTCGAAGTCACCCATTGCAAAAACGCGCGTACCCGTTTGCTCGGCGTTTTCGTATTTGATATCGTTTTTGACCGTTTCTTTGTTTGAATTGACGGTCTCGTAATACCATTTGCTAAACTTGTAACCCGAGATGTTTTCGGGGATAAATTTGTCGCTTTCCGCAATCTTGTCGATAGAGCGCATCGGGCTTTCTTTGAGCACGCTACCGTCTTTTGCAAGATATTGCAACGTAACCACGGGGAGCGTGGAGCGGAACATAGGATAGAGCGTCAACACGTCGGACGTGTTATACGTGAGCGTGTAATCATACAAAGACGCAACGTTGGTGTCCTTGTCGCTTGTCAAAAGTGCCGTAAACCGCACGGGTTTGTTGTCTTTGTCAAGATAGAACCAGAAGCAGAACGTATCGTTTTCCGCCACGGGGCAATCGAGGTTGGTCTTGCTGTTGTATACGGATTTGACTTTTGCGTCCGCACCGATAGTCATATCGTAACCCGTCAAATTCTTGTACTCGCCCTCGTTGACGGTTATCGTGCCGTCCTCGTTGTAAGTGTACGTCGCACCGAGAACATAGTTGTGATTGAACTCGTTTGGAGAATAATACGCCGAAAGCGTGGTATTTTTGTTGATGGTTTGCGTATTGAAATCAAACTCTTTTTTGCCGTCTTCCGTCCAGTATTGGAAAGTATATCCCGTCTTGGTGGGGATAATCTTTTCACCCTTATCGTTGGTCGGTGCTTTAATCTTCGAGCCTGCCACGACGCCCGTCAAAACGTTGTTTTCAAAAGTATAATTGCTCAACGTGTTGAAAGTAACGGTGTACTTCGCAATTTCGTATTGGTTGTTGCCGCCGTTATTATTTCCGTCGTCGTTGCTGTCCGTTCTGTTGCAAGCAACGCACGCCGCACAAAGAAGAACGACGAGCAAAATCGTGCAAGTGAGAGTGAGAATTTTCTTCATATAAGTTCTCCGAGCGAAGGCGCGATAATATGCGCGCCCGCGCTATTATGATTAGTATGAATAGATAGATAAATTATATTATACATATAAAGCGCGCCTTTTTCAACAAGTTTTTGTCGCCGAAGCGTTTTTAACTCGTATTTAAGGCGCGTATTATGATTTTTATGCAAATTTCTCAAAATACGTTTTTGCGATTTGGTCGGCGGTTGCATTTTGTTCAAGCGATAGCAAGGCAGTAAGTTCGCTCGTTACGGAGGCGTCGTTTACTGCGTAAGATAACACCGCTTCTTCCCCGCTTTGCATACCGTCGCGAATTGCCGAAACGAGTGCGGTTGCAAGTCGCAACGCAGTGCTTCTATCTTCCCCAATCACGCAAATGCACGCTTTATCATCGTTTTTAACCCGATAAACCTCGTTTATTGCGTATTTGATGTTTTCACCTTGTTTGCCGACGTTGCTAAAAGGCGTATCCTCGCCGTCGCGCTCCAACGTGCAAACGATCACACTTTCGTCGCTTATAACAAAACCGTAAACAATCGTTTTGCCCTCGCTTTCGACGCTCAATCTCACATAACTTTGAGAGGGCGCGGGCTTATTGTCTTGCATAAGCGCAAGTGCGGAAAACGCAAGCGCGCACACCAACAAAAGCGCAAGCGCAATCCACAATAGGCGTACCGCCGTGGTCTTATCGAAAGCGCGCAAAGGCTCTTCACCCGTCAAAAGTCTGTTTATCGGAGCTTTCTTTGCACGGGAAAAGACGTCGGGCACCGACTTTTCGTCGTGTTCGTTTTTGAGATTGTTTTTGATATCCCTAATCTTCATCTTTCCCCTCCTTTTGCAATTCTTTCTTTATTTTTGCAAGCGCGTTGTTGTATGCCCACAGCACCGTTCCGAGCGGTTTTTCGAGCGTATCGGCTATCTCTCTATGCTTAAATCCCGATATGACGTGCAAGGTGACTATCTGTCTTTCCTCGTCGCTGAGCACTTTGTTCATCGCTTTGGTGACGGGCGAGTCCGCCTCTTCCATATCGTACGAGCCGAACCGTCCGTCGTCATCGGTGGTGTCCGTCACGCTTTCGCGTTTGCGACGATTTATCTCGTTTATGGTTACATTCTTTGCGATGGTGTATAGCCAAGCGTATGCGTTTGAGCCTGCGCGATATTGCGATATGGTGGTTCTAAGCCTTATATACGAGGTCTGCATCATATCCTCTGCAAGGTGATAATCGCGAGTCATAGACAAGAGAAACGCGAAAAGTCCGCGCTTGGTATCGTTGTAGATATTTTCAAACGCGGTTTCGTTGCCTTGTTGCAATTTGAGCATTTCTCTGTCCAATTCTTGCTTGGTCATAATTATATTTTAGCACACAAGTCAAGATATCTCAACATTCTTTATTCAATGCGACGTGGATTGCGTTTTATCGTGCATTTGCTCGATATCGTACGCAAATTTTGCAAAAATCAGCGATTTTTGGATATTCTTTTGATTATCTTAATGTTGCTTTTATTGTGTTTTTATATTTTTGGTATATTATCTATATATAAAATAGAGGAAAGAGTATGCGCAATTATAAAAAAACGTCAATTTTGTTGGCTTTGTGCCTTGCGTTCACGGTGCTTTGTGCCGTGTGTTTAATTGCGTGCAATTCTCTTGCTCCCGACATTATTTCGTTCACTCCGAAAGCAACCTCTTACGTCAGCGTCGATATCAATCCGTCCATAGAACTCGTGCTTGACCAGCACGACGAAGTTATGAGCGTCACGGGCGCAAACGAGGACGCAAGAGTGCTCTTGTTCAGAGAAGACGGCATCGTCGGCGCAAAGGTGAGCGTCGCAATTGAAAATATTGCATCGCTTGCGGTGGATTACGGATATCTCAAAGAGGAAAACTCAACAATCGACTTGTGCGTTGTATCCTCATCGGACGATAAGCAAAACAAACTCTTTAAATCGATATCAGACTCTTTCGCAAAAGGCGTGCAAGAGCAAAACAAGTCTTTGAGCGTGTCTATCGCAAACGGAATCAGTCTTTCTCTTGGCACAGAACTTGCAAAACTCAAATCGCAATATTCGACGGATAAAAATATTCAATCTTTGTCCGTGGGCAACTTCAAGCTTGTAAAACGTGCTATGGAATCCGATCCGTCCCAAAACTACGAAGCGTTGGCGGGAAAAAGCACGGAAGAACTGTTGTCAATCGCTTCCGTTTTGCAAAACAATGCCGACGCAACGTACGGTGATGCGTACAAAAAGCAAGTGGACAAAGCCAAACTCGTGTACAATAACACGGTGCAAACGCTTGAAGGCACTTTCTACGTAAAGCACTTTGTTACCAACGCACTCGACGCGTATTCTAACGCAAATTATCCCGAAGCAATGGCAAACCTTGCAAAAATGTCAAGCGCAATCAAGTACACCGCGACAAATGCGTATTTGCTTTCCCTCACCTACTATCAGACGAGATTTGCAAGCTATTTGGCAAACCCGATATATACAGTGTCGCAAATCGTAATATCCGAAATTGCAGACGACTTGGGCGTATCGACGGACGAATTTAAAAAAGCCGTCGACGCTACTACTGAAAAAAACAGCATTAAGATATCAAAATCCGCACTTGCATTCTTTGTCGACAAACTCTATCGCAACGCAAGCGAGCAAGAAAGGACGCGCCTTGCAAGCGTGTACGAAAACATTTGCAACAAGTATCTCGTAACCGCCGACAAGGACGAAGAGGACATGCAATTCTCAATCGACGACGTAAACAAGCGCATACTCGCAATAAAAACCACCCTTTCAACGCCTCAAATAACGCTTATGCTCAATCTTGCGGGCTTAGACGTCGACAATATTCTCGGTCAATGCAAACCCGAAAACGTGGACTACGACGATTATTCCGGCATAGATAGAGCAATCGCTTACCTCAATGATTTTGTGCAATCTGCAAAAAACGAGATGGCACTCACCGAAGAGGACGAAGCGAAAATAAAAGAGGAATTTTCAAGTGCGAAATCCGCTTTTGACGACGCACTTCAACTCTTCAACAAAGCAAAAGAAAAAGCCGTAAACGACGCAATCGACTATATTCTCTTAATAAAAGAAAGTCGCAAAGACGGCAGTAAAAATCGAGTTTAATTTTGTCAAGCATTGCTTGAAACCTTTTATCCCCCTATGTGAAAAAGCGTGCATTAGATGCACGCTTTTTCATATTCTCACGACACTTATTGTTTCAACGCTCTGAAATAAACTATCTTATCTCCTTCTTTCGTCGGCGTTTCGAGCGTCGGATTTTGCGCAATTACGTCGCCCGGCATTGCGGATAGCGCCTTGCAAATATCGAGCATTTCCTCCCCCTCGGAAGCCACGTATACGGACAATGCGGACGTGTTGGTTACTCTTGCCTCGCCAACCGTGACGGCGGATATATAGTCCGCTTGCAGGTCGGAATATCCGCAAGCCTTGACCGCTATATCCATAACGATATCGAATTCTCTTTCTCTCACGACATTCGCGTCTATTCTTTGCACGTCGCAATGTACTCTGACCTCTTTTGAGAACGGAATTTCGCTTGCAACCGCCACCGCAAACGGGATTTCCGCACGCACCGCGTTGTAGCCGTTTTCGTCGGTGTAAATAATATCGGTGTTGACGACGCCTTCGGCCACGAGTCTATTGTCCTCGGTTACGTACGAACGAGTGGTATAACACCTTGCGTACGGCATCGCGCACACTTGAAGAGCGGCGGGCTTGTTGTCGCCGAGCATTGCCGTTCCGCTCACGCCTTGCACAAAGTATCCGCATCCGTCAAAGCATTGATAATTTGCGCTCTTGCGCTCGATTTCCGTCTCGTTGGAGAGCATGAAAAGGTCGCTCACAATTTCCGTTTTTGAGCATCTAAATGCGCCGACTTTGATTTGCACCTCTCCTTCGACTCTTATAATATTGTCGTCTGTCACGCCTTGGAGCACGACTTTTGCCGTCTTTATGCACGCTTCGACTTTGATTGCGTCCGACAGTGTAACGCCGTCGAGACTAAATTCGTCCTCGATAGGGATATTGAAAGCGCGTTGCTTAATCTCGCCGTTTTCGACGTAAGTTACGTTGGCAATCACTTGGAATTTGGTTTTCGCGCCGCCGTCGGTGGCGACGGACTGTTTTGCGATACACACGGTATTGAGCCCGAGCACCGCGCTTATTTCACCGCCTACGTTCGCCTCGTCGTCAAAGGGTACGGACGACGTTTTGGTTGCGATAAAGGACGGCACGAAAATTTCTTTTGTGGTGGTATAGCAGTTCTCGCAAGAGGTAAGCATCTCTATTTCGTCACGCTTGATTGCGCTTGCTCTTATGTCGAGGACGGCGGTCAAAGACAATCTGTCCGTTGCGCCTACGTCCGCTTCGGTGACGTATATGTCGCAACGAGCGTTGTCACCCTCCGCAAATTCTCCGTCCACTCTTACTTCAAAATCGGCGTTGTAATCTACGCCTCTTGCCACGCCCTCTTTGTCGATGTAGATAAGTCGGAAATTGGTTCGTCCGCTTACTTGCACGTATCCGTCGTGCGCTTCTACGGTCGTGCTTTTTGCGTCAACCGCAAGCGACAACACCTTTGCGACGTTGCTCATATCAACGTCTTGCGGTGAAAACTCAACCACTCTCTCGACGGACGGCGCGGTGTAAAATTTGCTTGCACTTATTTTCTCAAAATTGAACATATACTCCTCCGTTTCACAAAAACATATTCTCAAAAGTCTTGCGATATGACGAATAAAATTCAAATTATCGGCAAAAATTATCGTATGAGAGAAATCGGACAATCAATCGCAGGCGCAAAAGAAAGAGTGCAAAAACTCGTGGGCATACCCGTGCTTATGAAAATCAACGTCGGAAGAGGCAAATCCACTCTTATCAAAGGCGAAGTTACGGCGGTATTCCCCGCAGTGTTCACCGTCAAATCCGACGACGGACAAAATCACACATTTTCCTACTGCGACGTGCACACCAAAAACGTTCTGTTCCTGCCTCGCAAAGACTGAAAATCCAATTATTGTATATTATTC